>DATAIE010000990.1:0-6328 GCA_036262875.1 Verrucomicrobiales bacterium | reverse complement strand
TTCGACGGCGCGATGAGCCGGGCCTCACTCGATGCGATGCTGGAGGCGATCTACACGAACATCGAGATTCCCCGCCGGGCACTGCGCACCGCGGCCAAACTCCAGGGGACTTCCGCGCTGCATTTCTTCGATCTGGAGGCTCCGCAGATTGCAGCTCCGGAAGAGAAGCCGCTCTCCTGGGATGAGGCCTGCGCCACCGTGGATCAGGCGTTCAGCGCCGCGTATCCGAAACTGGGGGCCTACCTGCGCGAAATGCTGGCGAAGGAGTGGATCGAAGCCCAGCCCCGCGCGGGCAAGCGCCCCGGCGCGTTCTGCACCGGCTCGCTGCTGCGGAAGGAGGAGCGCGTCTACATGACATGGCACAATACCATGCACGATATGGTGACGCTGGCTCACGAGGTGGGTCATGCGTGGCATTCCTGCGTGCTCCGTCCCGCCCGCGCCTGGGCGGCGGCCTATCCCATGACCCTTGCGGAAACCGCGTCGAACTTCGGCGAAATGATTCTCCTCAGCGGCCTCACCGGCGATCCCGCCCTGACGCCCGCGATGAAGGCCTATCTGCTCGATCAGGAGATGCTGCGGGCCAGCGGCTATCTGCTGAACATCCCCATGCGTTATGAATTCGAGAAGTCGTTCTACAGCGAGCGGGGGAACGGAGAGGTGCCCGTCTCCCACCTGCGGGACTTGATGACAGAGGCGCAGCGGAAGCTCTACGGGGATACTCTCCTGGATGACGGCACGGACCCCATGTTCTGGGCGTCGAAGATGCACTTCTTCATTTCCGGGGTGTCGTTTTACAACTTCCCGTACGTCTTCGGTTACCTGTTGAGTCAGGCGCTCTTCGCGCGCTTCAAGGAGGAGGGGGCCTCCTTTCTCCCTCGCTACGAGGCCTTCCTGGCCTCCACCGGATCGGCGACGTGCGAAGAGGTCGCGAGGCAGTCGCTTGGCGCGGACCTCACCTCCCCGGATTTCTGGGCCACGGGCATCCGGTCACTGGCACCCGCCGTCGCCGCTTACGAAAAGTTGGCTGAAAAGTGAGTTTTAGATGAAAAATAGGTTTGCTTTTGATGATGGGATTTGGCAAACTGGCGTTGATCCCGCCGATTTTCCGATTCATCCAAATTCATTTGCTTTCCACTATGCGTGCCATCTTTCGCATTTTGACAGTGACACTCCTGGGACTTTCCAGTGCCGGGGCGGCTTCCATCACGATCGTCAATCCGGGGTTTGAATCCGATGCCGGTCTTGTGAATGCCGGCACGACCTGGTCGGACAATACGCCCACCGGCTGGCTGGACCCTGATAATCCGGGCACGAACGCCAATTCCAACTTTCTGGAGAATATCGGCGGATTTGCTTCGGACGGCATCGTGCACCTCGGGTTCGATGCCAACGAAAACGGCATCATTTACCAGGACCTCTCCACGGCGTGGGCTCCCAATACCAAATACACCCTCACTCTGGGCGTAGGTCGCCGGGCCGGTTTCGGAGCGGGTCAGGCGCTGATCGGGCTGGCTTCGAATTCGGGGACGGTGGTGAGCAACGACTCCTTTTCCACCGCGGCCTTCAGTTCCCTCGTCAATACGGGCAACTTCGTGCTGTCGGACGGCACGTTTGCCGACACCTCGCTGACCTTCACCACGGGAGCCGTGGCGCCAACGGGCAATATCCGCCTGTTTGTGAAAGAGGTCGATACCGTCTCTCGCATCCATGTGGACAACTTCCGGCTGGATGCCGTCACGGTACCGGAGCCCTCGACTCTTGCCCTGCTGGGAGCATGCACCGGGCTCTTGATTCGGCGTCGCCGCAGGTAAAGTAGCCCTGTGGACTGCCCTCTCTTCAATGTCTCTTCACGACCGGCCCTCAGAGCCGGTCGTGCTGTTTTCGGGGTGATCTTCCTGCTCCTGTTGCCCGGGCGGGGGGAGGATGGGCCGGTCTGTGCGGTTCCAAAGCCCGCCCTGCCCGATCCCGCCGCCGAGGGCTGGAGTTCGGAGGCTTTTTCCGACAGCGCTCAAACGGAGCTGAAGCATTTGCTCCAGCCTTTCGCTGCCGGGGCAGGGGAGATTGCCGGCCTCAAAGGGGCCTTCGCTCTGCGTCCTGCTGTCAGGCAGGCGGGGAAAACGGATGCCGTGACCGTCTGGCGCGGAGGCGAGGCCAAAGCGGCCTCCCCGGGCCTCCTGAAAACCGCCCTCGCTTCCCTGCGGACGTCCTTCAAACCTGGTGCGGAACTGCATTTCAAGGTCAAGACCGTCGCTGTCAGCCTGCCGGAAAAGAAGGGTGCCACGGAGGCGAAGACGACTCACCTCATTCACTTCGACGGGGTCTCCGCCGGCGGACGGCGTGAGATCAATGCCACCTGGCAGGCGGACTGGCGTCTCGATAAGGACGGGCGTCCGGCACAGCTTCGCGGCATCCTGTGCAAGGCGTGGGAGGAAGTGGAGTCCCCCCTCACGCATCCGTGGTTTTCAGATCAAACCGCCGCCGTTCTCGCGCCCGCACCGGAGGCCGCGCGGCAGCTCTCCGCGGGTAACAGTTATTACCGCCTGCGGCTCCAGTCCACGCTGCCGTTTTTCAAGTTCGGGCATCACGGTGTATCCATTGCGGATGTCAACGGGGACGGGCTGGATGATGTGTATGTGTGCCAGCCCGGCGGTCTGCCAAACCGGCTGCTGCTCCATCAGCCGGACCACACGGTCACGGATGCCGCCGCGGCATGGGGCGTGGACATTCTCGATTCCTGCCAGTGTTCGCTCTTCGCAGACCTCGACAATGACGGCGATCCGGACCTTGTGGTTGCCACCTCCGGAGCCCTGACGTTTTTTGAGAATACAGGGCATTCCTTCGCCGCCCGCCTGCGGCTGCCCGCAGTGACCAATGTCTACGGCCTCGCCGCCGCCGACTTCGATCAGGACGGCGACCTGGACCTCTACGCGGTGCGCTATTACCCCGGTGCCGGGGAAGGCGGAGAGCTGGCCATCCCCGCGCCTCAATACGATGCCAACAACGGCGGGAAGAACTTCCTCATTCGCAACGACGGCCCGGGAAGCCCCGGCAACTGGCGACGCTTCTCCGACGCCACGGAGGAAACCGGCCTCGATGAAAACAACCACCGGTTCAGCTACGCCGCCGTGTGGGATGATTTCAACAACGACGGCCTGCCCGATCTCTACGTCGCCAACGACTACGGGCGGAACAACCTGTATCTCCAGTCCCGCGGCCCTGACAAAAAGCCGCATTTTCACGACACCACGGAAGCCGCCGGTCTCTCGGCGGGCGCTTTCGGCATGAGCGCCTCCACCGGCGACTTCAACCGCGACGGCTGGCCGGACATCCACCTGGGGGCCATGTTTTCCTCCGCCGGCAGCCGTATCACGACCCAGGACCGCTTCCGCCCTGACCTGTCGCCGGACCTGCGCAGCCGCTTCCGCCGGCTCGCCCGGGGCAATACGCTGTTTGTTAACAAGACCGCGCCGCAGGGCCTGTTTTCCGACGTCAGTGAAACCGCCGGGATCACCGTCGGACGCTGGAGCTGGGCTTCGCTGTTCGCCGATATGGACAATGACGGCTGGGAGGATTTGATGGTGACTAACGGATTCGTGACCGGCGAAATACCGGACGATTTGTGAAGTGTCTATTGGAGGCAGGTTGTCTCCAACTCACCACTCAGGCAGGAGGAAAAGGATAACAGTCCGAAGACACCCTATCGCACCGCCATCCGCCTCGTGGATCAGTTGATCGACAGCGGCCATACCTTCAGCGGCGGCGAGGCGAAGTGCGCATTTCTCAATTTGGGCGACGGCACGTTTGCCACCGTGTCAGCACTGAGCGGCGTCGATTTTCCGGATGACGGGCGCTCGCTCGCCCTGACCGACTGGGACGGCGACGGCGATCTGGACGCCTGGATGACGTGCCGCACAGCGCCCATGCTGCGCTACCTGCGCAACGACTCGCCGCATGCCAACCGTTCGCTTCTTCTCAAACTCGAAGGCACCACCGGCAGCCGCGATGCCGCCGGTGCCCGCGCCGAAGTGCGCCTCAAGGGACAGCCGGACAAACCGCTCCTGCGCACCGTGAAATGCGGCGAGGGCTATCTGGGCCAGAGCAGCCGCTGGCTGCATTTCGGACTCGGCTCAGGAGCGGAAATCGAATCTGTCAGGATCACCTGGCCTGGCGGCAAAAAGGAGGAGATCAAAGAATGCCGTCCGAACACCGCCGTGACATTTACCGAGGGCGACCTTTTCCCGCAGTCCCGTCCGTTCAAGTCACTGGACCCAGCGCTGTCGCCCGCGCCGCTCACTCCCCGCCGGGCGGAACTCGCCGGTGCCGTCACCCTTTTCCAGCCTGCATTGTTTCCGCCGCTGCCTTCGATTGGTTTTGATGGAAAACCGTGGGCCGTCACGGATACCGGCGGCCCGGTCCTCGTGAATCTCTTCGCCTCCTGGTGCCCCGATTGTGAAAAGGAACTCACCGCCTGGCGCGATGCGGCCCCTCAGTTCAAAGCCGCAGGTCTCTCACTCGCTCTCCTGAGCGCTGACGGGCGCGACACCGCGCATGCCACCGGTCCGGCGGACGCCAGGGCGTGGCTTGGGAAGCATGGCATCTCTTTCCCCGCGGGCGTCCTCAGTGAAGAGGCCTTCCGCCGTTTGACCGTGGCACACCGGACTCTTTTTGGCGCCATCGTCGATCTCCCCGTGCCCTCGAGTTTTCTCCTCGACGGAAAAGGCCGGCTCGCCGCCGTGTATCGCGGCCCCGTCAGCGTGGAGCGCATCCTCGCCGATACCGCCCTGGCCGTGAAAAACGATGAGGCCTCCCGCGGCGCCGCGGCGCTTCCCTGGGCCGGCCGCTGGCTCCAGGTGCCCGATCCGCCGGACCCTTCGCTGTGGCTCACGGACTTCGTCTCTCAGCGCTCGTGGGACGAAGCGGCCGCCTTTTTCCAGAGGCATGCAGAGATTTTGCGAAAGCACAAAGACTTCACGCTCATGGCCGCCTCCCTCGGGGACAAACTGGCCGCCGCCGGAAAAGGCGCGGCTGCCATCGCGGCCTGCGAGGCAGGGCTGACCAAGTCTCCGGATTCTCCCGAACTCCTCAACAATCTCGCCGGACTCCTCGCCACCGGCCCTGACAAATCCCTGCACAATCCCGCCCGTGCCCTCGCACTCGCAGGCAGGGCCGTCGCCCTAACGTCCGGTAAAAATCCCGCTCTTCTCGATACTCTCGCCTCGGCCCAGGCCGCGGGCGGCGATTTCACCGGTGCCGCAGACACCGCGGCAAAGGCCCTCACGCTCGCGCAGACCACCGGAGAGACCGCTCTCATTCCCCTGCTCGAAAAAGCGCTGTCCGCCTATCGTGCCGGACATAGGCCGCAGTAATGGTTGCGCTCCTCAAAAAGCTGTCTACCGACTCCGCCGAAAATCGAAACTACACACACTATGGGAGCCTGGGACTTTGGACCGTTTGACAATGACGACGCATCTGACTGGATTTATGAGCTGGAGGAATCCTCCGACACGTCGGTAATCGCCGACACGCTCGCCGCCGTTACGGAGGCTGATGCGGACGACCTCGAGACACTCGACTGCACCAACGCCATCGCCGCCGCTGAAATCGTGGCCGCGCTGTGCGGAAATCCCTGCGCCAATTTGCCGGACGAGGCAAAGGCGTGGGTCGAGGAGAACGAAGGGCTCGACGCCTCCCCCCTCATCCCGGACGCCCTGACCGTCGTGAAGCGCATCCGCACCAATTCCGAGCTCAAGGATCTCTGGGATGAATCCAAAGACGCGGCAAAGTGGTACGCCTCGCTCGATGATCTCACCTCCCGGCTGAAAGCCTGACCGCTGGACGCGGGGGCTTGTGAGCCGGATGGATCGTGGACAAGGGGGGGACGCGGCGCAGGGCTTCGTCCATCTGCACACACCTCGGCAGGAGCCTCGGTTCACCCTTTGAGTTTACATCGCGCTGCGCGGACTGCGTTCATTTTTACCCGCCCACCGTTTCCAGGATGCCGGCACGGGCGGGCACCGGCCTCAGGGAGACGTTGTCCCGGTTCTCCCGGCACTGACTTTGGAGCATCGTGGCAATGCTGTTCAACTCGTCGTTGGCCGCGGCCTCCTCTTCCAGTGTTTCCGCCAGGAGAGCTACATCCTCCTCCTCGCCGAGGCTTTCCGCATAACCCCTCGCGGTGCCGTAGGCTGCGATTTCAAAATGCTCGACGCGCTGACAGGCGGCAATGATGCCGAGATCGTAAAGGACCTTCTCTGCATTCGCATCGATCATGTCCTCACAGGCAGTGAGAAGCCCCTCCATCGACCGGCAACGCTCCTGCTCCCGC
>DATAIE010000989.1:0-1865 GCA_036262875.1 Verrucomicrobiales bacterium | reverse complement strand
AAAACGCCGAGGCCAGCGGACGGCTGCCGGAAAAAAGCATCCGGGCCATTTACCGGGAGATCATGTCGGCGGCGCTGGCGCTGGAGGACGATCTGCGCATCGCTTTTCTCGGCCCGGCAGGGACCTGGACTCACCAGGCCGCGATCAATAAATTCGGAGCCAGTGTCGCCTACGCGCCCATGGAGAGCCTGGAGGAGGTTTTTGACGCGGTGGCGCGGCGAAAGGCAAACTATGGCGTGGTGCCCATCGAGAATACCTCGGAGGGCGCGGCGGTGCATACGCTCGATTTGTTCGCGGACAGCCCCCTACACATCTGTGCGCAGATCCTGCTGAGAATCGAAAACTGCCTTATGGCCAATGGCCCGGCGGCGGAAATCCGGACCATCTACAGCCATGCGGCGGTCTTTGCGCAGTGCCGCCAGTGGGTGCAAAAACACCACCCGAAAGCCGACCTTATCGAGGTTCCCAGCACTACCCGCGCTGCGGAAATTGCGGCCCGGACTCCCGATGCAGCCGCTCTGGGCGGAGCGCTCTCGGCTCAGTTGCACGGGCTGACAATCCTGGAAACCAGCGTGCAGGACAGCGCGACCAACACCACCCGGTTTCTGGTGCTCGGCGAACGCACCTGCCCGCCCACGGGCCGGGACCGCACCTCCATCATGTTCAGCGTGCGCAACGAGCCGGGCTCGCTTTTCCACGCGCTCGCGCCATTCAACGAGTTGCATATCAATATGTCCCGTATCGAGAGCCGCCCCAGCCGCCGGCGGGACTGGGAGTATTTCCTCTTCGTAGACGTGCTCGGACACGCCCAGGAGGAAAAGGTTGCCACGGCATTGCATGGCCTCGGACAGCACTGCAGTTTTGTGAAGGTGCTGGGCAGCTATCCGAACTTTGAAGGATAGTGCCCACTTGTCACCGGGATGGTGTAACCGCTGGAGGCCGAGGCGGGTTATTTCCATTCGCCCGCTTTGAAAATTTGTGCTTCACTTCCAGCGATGAGCACTATGACGGTCATCTACGAAAACGGCGTCTTCCGTCCCCTCGGCACCGTACGGCTGCCGGAGCATACCCGCGTAGAGGTAGAGCTGCCCGACGTGCCTTCTGAGAGCACCGTTGAGGCGGAAAAGGGACACCTTCTCGCGGAGGTGCGGGCGTTGCACGGCTCTCTCTCCCCGCCGGCAGATGCGAATGATACCGACCTGATCACCGCCGGTCGCATGGAGAAGTATGGCCCACTCTGATCTTCTGTGGCTCGACTCTGATATCCTGCTCGACTGGCTTTGCGCCCGTCAACCCTGGGACCGTGCAGCGACGGAGCTCATCGAACGCGCCGTCTCCAGTGAATGGAGACTGGTTTATTCCCCGCTAACGCTCGCGAACATTTTTTACATCTACCGCAAGCTGGCTGGTACTGAGAAGGCGCTCGCGACCCTGGGCACCCTCAGCCGACTCGGCATGATAGCCGACCTGACCGCGGCCCATGTCTACAAAGCACTCGCCGGCAAGCATCCTGATTTTGAAGACGAACTCCAAATCGCATGCGCCGGCGGCGTGCCCGGTCTAACGGCAATTGTTACGCGCAACGTCAACGACTACACTCACAGTCCGGTTCCTGCCATGAGCGCATCTGACTGGCTGGCCAGTCATCCATTGCCCTCTGCGCCGTGAGTTGCAGGATGTTTTACCACCTCACGCCGTCCCGTGCCCTCCCCATCCACCATACTGTCGCCCCTTTCCCCCTCCCTGCTGCGCGAGTGCCACGTGCGGGCGCGCGGATGGGCGGCGCTTTTCCGCCTGCCGCTGCGGCAAAAGGTGTGGCGAGGGGGCAGCGGGGACTTCATGGGGCGCGGCACCGGAGCGTCGCT
>DATAIE010000988.1:0-7322 GCA_036262875.1 Verrucomicrobiales bacterium | reverse complement strand
CGCCGGTCGTGAGCGCGGTATTTCCGTTAAGGGTGCCTTCGATGTGATTGTGATTCGTTTCCGCCGGCCCGCTTGTGCGCAGCCACAGCACACTGTTACCGGCGTTCCCTGGCTCGGGAATCACCGAACTGGTGCGGTGATTGCCCAGAAAGCGCCAGTGCGCCGCGCCGGCACTGAAGTCGCCGTTCTGCACCACCTGGACGTGCGCTCCGTCCGGATCGCGCACAACACTGAGGTCATCCAGGAGGCACTCCCCTGCATCCAGCAGGCCAAGGCGGATTTCATTCCATGTGGAGGGACCAAACGTCTGGCCGGCGGTCATGCGGTAGGTAAAGGTCTGCCAGCCGGACTTGCCGGATTCATCGCTGTCCTGCCAGGCTCCGGAAGTGGTGAGGGAGTTATCCGATCGGGCATCCCGCAGTTCGAGACTGGAACCGCCGCCATCACTCCAGCCCGTTCCGGTGTAGTGCACTTCGTTAGCGGGATTGCCGCTCGCATCCTCCAACTGAATCAGGCCGCCGCGATTACTCAGCGTTCCGCTGAACGGTCCGAGAGCACCCGCAGGCGGCGTCCCTCCGGCACCTGCTACGACGAGATATCCGCTGGCGGGAAGAGTGCTGCCTGGCGGGAACGTGAAGCTCACTTCGCCATCCAGTTTCCAGCCCGCCAGATCCACCGGCGAAGCCGTGCGGTTCTTCAGTTCGATCCACTCTGCCGGATTGTCAGTTACCGGTGCCGTGGGCGTGCTGGAGAAGGGCGGCGCATGATACATGATTTCGTTGATCGCCACTTCACCGTGCAATGCGAAGGTATTCGGAGAGCCGAAGGTCGCCGCGGAAGGAACCAGCCAGCGGCTTCCGGACCGTGCCCGTCCGCCGGATTTTACCTTCACGGAATCGAGCAGCGTAAGACCCGTCGTCAGCGTCAGCACCTCTCCGGAAGCCGGGCGGAAGCCCAGTTGCACTTCATCTAGTACGATGACGGTGCCCGCCGTCAGCGTTCCGGCCGGCAGCGTGTGACCATTCAGAGAAACCGTCCCGAGTTCCACCGGGATCGCTCCTGTATTCTTCAACTCCACACGCCACACCCCGTCGGTCGAGCCCCCAACCTCATTCAAAAGAACGGGCACCGTTTCCGCCGAGGCTAGCAATTCCGCTGCCGTGAGCGACATACCAAAAACCACATCCGGCTGCTCTGCACCGTAGACTTCCAATTCCTCGATATCGATTCCCGGATCGCTCACTTTGATGCGGAGCGCAGTGGCCGGAATGGGATTGCCCCCCTGCGCCACAACATACTCATGCCGCATGTTCTGCGTGAATGTCGGATCACTGAAACTGTAGGTGAATGTGCCCACCGTCTTCCAGCCCGTGGCGGAATCACCCGTCTCCGCCGTCGCCGTGCCGGGAGCCGGCACCGTGGTAATCTGAACGGTGTAAACTCCGAGCGAGCGGTCGGTGAAGGCACCCGAACTGTCCCGGCCCCAGGCTACTTTATTGATGCCAACCAATCCTCCAAACTTCACCGCCGCGTATTGATTGGCCGCATTCGCACCGATCCAGGAAAAAGGATTCGTGTATTTCCCATCGTTGATGTTGGACACCAGATGATAGGTCAACCCCAGCGAGGGACCGAGTTCCCCGGAGGCGAAAGCCACGCCTCCATCCGCGGCCCGTGCCAGATTCGGCGGAGCGTTGGGTGAGGGGTTCGGTCCGTTGTTTCCATCCCATGTCACCGTGTAGCCGCTGCCGGGCACGATCGTAAGGGGCGAAGGTGTAAAGACCGTGCCGGCCTGCTCATAGAGTTCGATTTCATCAACACACGAACCGGTTCCCAGGCCCGCGCCAGGGCAGGTCAGCCGGATACCCGTGGCGCTTACCGCCGTGAAATTGAACCGGTGCCGGCGCGATGGCGCCGTAAAATTGTTCCCTCCCCCCGCACTCTGATAGTTCAATGTCCCGATGTTCGTCCAGCTGGCGTCCGGCGTGGCCGCAGAGGGATTGGCCACCGTTGTGTATTGCAGCGTGAAGAGTCCCAGACTCCGGTCCGTAAAACCGGCGGTATTGTCACGTCCAAAGGCAATGCTCCGCAGCGTCACCGGCGTGGCACCCAGGCTGATGCCGCAAAAACTGTTGGCAGTATCGCCGATCCACGAACTCGCGTTGCCATACGTTCCGTTGTTCAAATTGGGAATCGTGTGAGTGGGCGCATAGGCCCCGTTCCCCAGCAGGTCTTTTGCAAAGGCGACCGCTCCCTTGGACGCGAGCGCCAGATCGTTCGCGGCATCCATCGAACCGGCTTCCTCGGCAAGAGCCAGTCCTCCTCCTGTCAGCACCACATAGGGCTGGAGCGCGGCGGGCTGATGGACCGAAACCGAGAGAACGTTTGTGCCATTCACCAAAAATTCTGAAGGCAGCACCACAGGACCGCTCAGCGTCGCCGTGCTGACCGAATTCTGAGAGCGTGTAGCGGCGGTCACATCTCCCTCCGCGATATTCCGCCTCAGCACTTCGTGGCCGTTGAGGTAGACCACCGCCCCGTCGTCCACGAGGAGGTTGGCCGTCAGCAGCGTTCGCGCGGGATTGCCGGAAAAAGCGAACGACTTCTGGAAATAATGCACGCGGGTGTTTGTCGCCACGGGATCATTCAATACCGTCCCCGTTGGGAAAGGCAGCGCCGCGTTTTCATAGGCAAAGATGCCCGCTCCGCTCAACCATCCTCCGGTGCCTGCGGCGTAGGCCCCTCCCGCCCAGTTCTGCGGCAGTGCCGCCCCCGATTGATTGTAGAGCCACACGTCCGGGTAGTCCGCCAGCGTGACCGAGGGTCCCACGGGCGGTCCTGAGGGAAAGTTCACCGCGCCCGCAGTACCCCCGAGGCTCGCGCTGGCCACCCAGCTTTCCGGCTCTCCGCCGGGAGAAACAGGAGTCCGCCGCGCCAGCGTGGCGCCGGTTCCATCCGCGCCCACCGGCCAGCGCCCGTCATTGCCATAGGCGATTTCATCCATGATCCGCCCGCTCACATTGCGCAGCCTCACCGTTTCCCCGTTGTTGTCGAGCGCCCCGCTGAAAGGCCCCAGTGCCGCAGCCGGTGCCGTCCCCGTGGCACCCTTGACCACAAGATAACCTCCCGCCGGAATGACCGTCCCCGCCGGGAATGTGAATTCCACCCCTCCTGTCAGTTTCCATTCTGACAAATCCACGTTCACCGACATCACGTTAGTCAACTCAATCCACTCCGCCTGTCCGGCCGGCGGATGATACATCAATTCATTGAAAACCACGACGCTGTCCTGCGCGCGCGCCAGACAGGGTAAAACGACAGCCAGGACCGGAAGCAGGCGCAGACAACACATAGGCGGGGGTATTTCCCTCAGCGTTTCAAATTGGCCCTGATTTGACCAGAGAAATTATGCCGCGGCACTATTCCGCTATTGGAAATCCGCCGGCGTGCTCAAACCGCACCGCTCCGCCTACGGGATTGCGTCGCAGGGACCGCGGCGATTTTACGGGCGGAACGATGGAAGGCGGGAGTAATATCCGCACCACCCGTTCACCACTTCATCGCTATGAAAACGCTCTGCACGCTCGCTTTCTCCTGCCTTGCCCTGTCTCTCTCCTCCGCTGCGGATGCCCCGGCGGGGATGACGGAAGGCAAGGCCTCATTCAAGTCGATGGGTCCCCTCGCCTTTGGACCGGATGGCACCCTGTTCGTCGCTGACACCAAATCCGCCGCCATCGTGGCGCTGGCCACCAGCGACGCCAAAGCCGCAGGCAGCGCGAAGCCCTTGAAGATTGAAGAGTTGGACAAAAAGGTGGCGGCCCTTCTGGGAACCGCGCCGGATCAGGTTTCGATCAATGACCTCGCAGTGAATCCGGTTTCTCACCTGGTATACTTCGCGGTATCGCGCGGGCGCGGGCCTGAGGCCCTCCCGGTGCTGCTCCGCGCCGATGCGGATGGAAAGCTCAGTGAAGTGGCACTCGACAAGGTAAAGCACTCCCGCGCACAGTTTCCCGATGCGCCGGTGGACGGCGTGGTGGGTGAAGGCAGACGCCAAAGCAATCCCCGCATGGAGTCCATCACCGACATCGCTTTCCTTGAAGACCGGGTGCTGGTAGCCGGCCTCTCCAACGAAGAGTTTTCTTCGACCCTGAGAGCCATTCCCTATCCGTTCAAAACCGTGGAGGGCGGCGCGTCCGTCGAAATCTATCACGGTGCCCACGGACGTTTTGAGACAAAATCGCCGGTGCGGACGTTCGTCCCTTTCATGGTTGGCAAAGAGCCGGAACTGCTGGCGGCCTACACCTGCACACCCCTGGTGTGTTTTCCCGTCAACGCCTTGAAACCGGGCGCAAAAGTCAAAGGCAGGACAATCGCGGAACTCGGCAACCAAAACCGTCCTCTTGATATGGTCGTCTATAAGAAAGACGGAAAAGACTTTCTGCTGCTGGCCAACAGCTCCCGGGGCGTGATGAAAATCAGCACGGACGGCATCGAGTCCGCGGGGGTCATTGAAGAACCGGTCAAAGACGGCGGCACCAGGGGCCAGAAGTTTGAAAAAGTGAACGGATGGACCGGCGTGGAGCAACTCGACAAACTGGACGACAACACCGCCGTGGTGCTGCGCAAAGAGGGCGGGGCCGTGACTCTGGAATCCCTTCCACTGCCGTGATCCGGCGCCTTGCGCTAATGATGGCAGTCGCCACCGGCCCCGCCTCCGCGGCGCCGGAGATTCGCTGGCGGCCTGACCATTCCGCCGTGGAGGTCAGCGGACTGGATGCCGGGATGCTGAAAGAAAAAGCGCCGCCCGAAAAGTGGGCGGCTTTGTTCACCCTGCGAACGGACGACGCCGGCGGGAATCTCCCCGCGATGCTTGGCACATGGTCTGTCGACGGAACCACGCTGCGATTCACGCCCCGTTTTCCTCTCACGCCTGGCCTGCGTTATCGCGCCACCTGGCGTCAGGAAAACGGTCAACCACTCACTTCTCTTCACGAGGTTCCTAAACCTGGAGCCGCACCCTCCACCGTCGTGGAGCACATCTTTCCCGGCAGTGACACCGTTCCGGAGAATCTCCTGAAGTTCTATCTCCACTTCAGTGCTCCCATGAGCGGAGGGAACATCTACCGGCATATCCATCTTCGCGACGAATCCGGTCGCGAAGTCGAACTTCCCTTCCTCGAAATCGATGAAGAACTGTGGGACCGCGACATGAAGCGACTCACGCTTTTTATCGATCCCGGCCGCATCAAACGTGAGGTCAAACCTCTCGAAGAGGTCGGTCCCGCCCTCGTTGCCGGGAAACGATTCACCCTCGCCATCGATGCCGCATGGCAGGATGCCACCGGTCAGCCACTGAAGGCACCAGGGGAGAAAAAATTCACTGCCGGCCCACCCGACCGTACGCCCCCGGATCCTAACACGTGGAAACTCTCGCCTCCCCGGCCCGGCGGACGTGAACCGCTGCGTCTGACTTTTCCCGAGCCAATGGAGCATGCTCTGGCGCTGCGAATGATCCGTGTTGCGGAGACCCCGGGGAAAACCTCCCTCACGGATGACGGCACAGGCTGGAGTTTCATTCCGGACAAACCCTGGCGTGCCGGAACGCGGCGGATCGTCATTCAACCGGAGCTTGAGGACCTCGCCGGCAACAGCATCGGCAAGCCGTTCGAAGTGGATATTTCGGAGCCCGGAAAAGAAGCCCCGCCAGGCGGGACGGTGTCTCTTCCCTTCGAGGTGAAGTAGGACCTGGCTCAGCGGGCACCGGCAGGCTTGTTCGCTTCGGCTTCGGCACAGCGTGTCACTGTATAGGACCCATCGCGCTTCAGAAGGATAAGCCAGTCGTGAAACTCCTTGAGCGTCGTCCGGTGACCGACGCTGAGGTAACTCATTCCAGCTTTCCGGAGTTTCAGATAGAGTTCTTTTTCGTTCGGTTCGTCCAGCGCACTGGTGGCCTCGTCGAGGAACGCAATGATCGGCTTCTTCAAAAAGAGCCGTGCAAACGACACCCGCTGCTGCTCGCCCAGGGAGAGCATGTTGGCCCAGTCGGCGGTTCGGTCCAAGTCACCCTCCACACGGTCGATGACCTCGGGGAGATTCGCCTTTTCGAGGGCCTCGGCAATGGCCTCATCGGAGAGGTTGCCTTTGAATTGAGGGTAGAGGAGTTGATCACGCAGGGTCCCCATCACCATGTAGGGACGCTGCGGGAGGAACATCAGCCGGTTCAATCCGGGACGGTTGATCACCCCGCTGCCGGATTGCCAAAGTCCGGCGATAGTCCTCAGCAGGGAACTCTTGCCAGAGCCGCTCTCGCCCATGAGCAGGG
Organism: Verrucomicrobiales bacterium; assembly: GCA_036262875.1. Classification (GTDB taxonomy): domain Bacteria; phylum Verrucomicrobiota; class Verrucomicrobiia; order Verrucomicrobiales; family V1-33; genus V1-33. Next base: position 1,000 of record DATAIE010000988.1, on the reverse strand, counting down.
CGCTTTCCCCCGGCCTCAGCCGGAAAGAGAGGTCGCGCACCAGTTGCCGCGCACGGTCCGGCGTGCGGACGGTGAGGCCCTCCAGCCCGAGGGATCTCGCATCCTCGTTAACCTCCAGGTCCGAGTCTTCGGCATCCCTTTCGTCCTCCGCATCGAACTCATCAAGGTGGTCCCATAAATCGCCCAGACGCTTGATGCCGGCACTGTAAGTGCTGATTCTTTCGAACTGGGTAATAATGAGAGAAAAGGCCGCCAGCACCGTCGCGAATGCCCCCTGCGCCTGGGTGATGGTGCCGAGCTCCGCTTTTCCCTGAAAATAAAGGGGTGCGACGATCAGCACCGGCAGCGCGAGAGCGAAGTAGTTATAGCCCGTTATGAAAAAGGTCAGATTCCGGTTCCAGCCGATGATGCGCAGCGTGTTGTCCACCACCGCCGCAAACCGACCCCTCAACTGACTGCGTTCCCTTTTTTCCCCGCGGTAAAAGGCAATAGACTCTGCATGGTCCCTCACCCGCACGAGACTGTAACGAAAATCCGCCTCCTTTTGAAACTGCAGATAGTTCAGGGAAACGAGTTTGCGGCCTATAAGCCACGCCCCGAAAGTTCCCAGCATGGCATACAGCCCGAGGGCGCTCATCAAGGTTGGGGAGATCGCCCACACCACACCGACAAATGCCACCACGGTCACCATCGATTGGAGAGTGATCAGCAGCAGCGACAGCGTGGTCGTGGCAAAGAGTTTTACATCCTCCGTGATCCGCTGATCGGGATTGTCCACGCGGTCCGAATGATTCAGCCGGTAATACACTCGGTTATAAAAATAACGCTGGAGTAAATGCCGGGTCATCCACTCCCTCCACAGCAGCCCCAGCCGCTCCTCGCTGTACCGGTAGAGGGCCGCCAGAGGGATCGAGGCGACAAACAACCCCATCCACTGCAGCATCCCGTGCCAATAGCCCGACTCATCTTTCTTTCCCAGGGCCGTGAAAAACGTTCCCTG
>DATAIE010000987.1:0-13540 GCA_036262875.1 Verrucomicrobiales bacterium | reverse complement strand
CCACCAGCGGGGACATCAGTTTCGATTTTGAATTGAAGGCTTCGGTCCTGTTCACGCCGGCTCCCATTACCGTCAATGGACCCATGGTTTTGATGACCCGCGCTCTCAACGGCACGGAGTGGTCCGCGGTCAACGAGGCCTCCTTCGTGCTCACCGGCACCCAGCCCGCGGGCACGTCCAATTTTACACTAACAGAAATCCACTACAACCCCGAGGGAGCCAGTCAGGGAGACAATGAGTTTCTTGAATTCAGAAACACCTCCGCCGGTTCCATCGATGTTTCCGGAGTAAAGATCGCCGGGGCGGTGGACTTCACGTTTCCAGCGGGCATCGTCCTGACACCCGGGGAGTCGATCGTGGTGGTAAAGGACACGGCACTGTTCGATGCACGCTACCGGACACCTGCGTCTCCGTGGTATCACGCCGGAATTCGTGTGGCGGGCGCGTGGACGGGCTCACTGTCCAACGGAGGCGAATCCATCGTGGTGCTCGGAGCGGATCAGTCTCCGGTGTATACGTTCAGCTACAGTGACAGCGGTGCCTGGCCTGGACGCGCCGATGGGAAAGGCAGTTCCCTCGAACTGGAAAATCCTGCCGCGGCACCGGTGACGCTTTCTGAAAAAGCTGCGTGGCTGGGAACGGCTTCCAGTTGGCGGCCCAGTGCGGAGTTCCACGGTTCGCCGGGCTATGCCGGAAGCGGACCGGATCAACGGCTGGCGATCAACGAAGTGCTCTCCTCCTCCGCCCCTCCTGCCACGGATTTCATCGAACTGCTCAACCTCAGCAGTCTTCCTCAGAATCCTGGAGGCTGGTTCCTCAGCGACAGTTCGGACGATTACCGCAAATACCGGCTGTCCCCCGGAACCACGATGGCACCGGGCGCGTACCTCGTCCTGACGGAAAACCAGTTCAACAATCCGAACGATGCAAATTGTCTCGTCCCGTTCTCCCTGAGCAGTGCCGGTGACGACGTCTTTCTGGTGGAGGCCAATGCCGCGGGAGATCTGCTTCGATTTGTGGATCGTGTGGAATTCGGGGCCGCGCCGGGAGGCATGACCTTCGGACGCTCGCCCAACGGGACCGGCCCGTTCGATCTCATGCGCGGTCCAACACAGGGGACTGCCAACACCCTGGCCATCCCGGAATATGGCATCTGGGCAGCGGCTGCATTCCCCGCGGGGACTCCCGCCGCCGACAGCGCCCTCGATGCGGATCCCGACCGTGACGGCCTGAGCAATCTCGTGGAATTCGCCTTCAAACTCGCACCGCTCATTCCGGACGGCAGCCCGGTCACCGTGCAGCCTGCCGCCAACGGCAGCCCGCTCCAGATTCTCTTCACCGTGCGAAACGACATCCCCGGCCTCACCGCGCGCCTCGCATCCTCCGCAGACCTTTCAGTCTGGGACACAACCGAATCCTCCATCGAGAGAGTCAGCGAGGCAGCGCAGCCTAACGCAATGACTCAGGTAACGGCGCGGTACAAGACGTCCCCAGCTCCGCCGTCGCGCAGTTATCTGCGCGTGGTCATCGGTTTGTAGGTTCGCCAAATCAGTCCCCGGCTCCCTCTTCCGGCTCCTCCTCCCGGGAGGGTGCGTTTGCCGGAGCTTTGCGTTGCGGGACGAGCGCGGAAAATGCCTTTCTCTCCGACCAGAGGAGAAAAGCGGCCGGCAGGACAATAAGCAGCACGGGAAGGGAGAAGAGGCCCTTCCCGCCGGTCAGAAAGGTATTGAAGCAAAGAATGTTGACGATGATGGGCCCGAGAACGAGCAGGCCATAGTTCCGGGTCATCGGAATGGCGACGAGGACCCCGCCGGTGATTTCGAGTACCTTCACAAACGCGAGGTAGCCGCTCTGATACATCGCGCCGGCAAATGCGGCGGCAGCGGCATTACCTGGAGGCGGCTGGTCCGGAAGAAAGTGGACGAAAAAGTCGAGCCCGAAGGCGACGAACGCCAAACCAAGGAGCAGGCCGACGATGTCGGGAGCTTTTTTCATAATGATAAAAAAAGGAGGGTTGAGAAATCAGCGGAGGCCCTACAAGGGGCCTCCGCCTTTTTCCACAGGTGAATGTGGCTTATTTCAGGTCGAAGAGCAGGCCTTCGACTTCGGCCGTCGCGGCAAGGGCGAGCGTTCCGGCGTCGTCCGTGCTCACCGCATCGCCGGGGTTGAGCTTCGCGCCATTGGCCTCCACGGTGCCCTTGATGAGCTGGAACCACGCGCCGCGACCAGGGCGGACTTCATGGGACACAGACTGTCCGGGCTGGAGGCGGACGCGGTAGACGTCAGCATCCTGATGGATGGTGGCGGAACCCTCGCGACCGTCACGGGAGATCACCAGCACTTTCGGCTCGTTCTCCGTGGCGGGATCGGGATGCCATTCCGTATAGCTCGGGGTGAGGCCGCGGGCTTCCGGGAGGATCCAGATTTGCAGGAGTTGCGCGCCCTCCGTGCGGGAGGGATTGAACTCACTGTGGGTCACACCGCGACCGGCGCTCATGAGCTGGATTTGACCGGGCTTCAGTTCCCGGCCGTTCCCCATGCTGTCCTTGTGGGCGAGGGTGCCCTCCAGGACGTAGCTGAAGATTTCCATGTCGCGGTGCGGATGAGTCGGGAAACCGGCGCCGGCGGCGACGATGTCCTGATTGATCACCCGCAGCGAACGGAAGCCCATGCGGGCGGGATTGTAGTAGTCAGCAAAGCTGAAGCTGTGTTGCGTATTGAGCCATCCATGATTAGCATGGCCGCGTTGGGAGGAGGTAAGAATGTCGAGTTTCATAACGGCGAAGGGTGGCCCCTCCCGGGAGATTCAGCCAATACCTCTTCGTTTACAAGTTCATGCCTTGCGGTTATGAACTCACGGAGCCAGGATGCGGGATGGAATTTCACCAGCTTCGTTATTTCATCGCGGCTGCCGAGGATCTGAGCATCTCGCGGGCGGCGGCGCGGCTGCATGTTTCGCAGCCGGCACTGAGCCGCCAGATCGCGCTGCTGGAGGATGAACTGGGTGTGGCACTCTTCGACCGCATCCGGAAGCGCATCCATCTCACCGGAGCCGGCCGCTTCTTCCTGCCAAAGGCGCGGCAGATCATCTGCGACGCGGAAACGGGAGCCCAGCAGGTGAAGGAACAGTTTGGCAAAGCACGGCGCACCCTGCGGCTGGGGTTCCTTTCCCCCTTTCTCGATGACCTCATCGCCCCGGCGGTGCGCGAGTTCCGGCAGAGGCATCCAAAAACGCAGATCAGTCTGTTCGAACTCTCTCCGCGCGCACAGATCGAGCGTCTGCGCAGCCATGAACTGGATGCAGCGGTGCTGGGCAATATGGAGGAAAGCGGTCGGGCGCATTTCACCATTCGCCGGCTTTCGCGGCACCGCATGGCAGCGCTTCTGCCGGAGGGTCATCCACTGGCCGGGCGAAAGTCGATCAAACTTCCGGCGCTGGCGCGGGAGCGGTGGGTATCGCTTTCCGATGCCTTCTACCCCGGGCGGCGCGACTTCCTGCGGAGCATCTGCCGGGCGGCCGGATTCGAGCCGGATATCGTCAGCGAGCCGGATTCACTGCCGCTGATGATCGCGGGAGTTTCCACCGGCGAAGGCGTGGCGCTTATTCCGGCTCACGCGAAAAAAATTCCTCATGCCGGATGCGTCTTTGTCAGTCTTGCAGCGCCCGTCCCGGTGAGTGATCTGCTCCTCGTGCTGCCAAAGGAAAGCCCCTCTGTGGAACTGGCCGCGCTGACGGCTCTACTCGTCGATACGGCAGCGAGAGGTCTTGAGACCTGAGGCGTGCTACTTGAGCGAGGCGAGATATTCCACGATGTCGCGGATTTCGCGTTTTGTCAGGAGTTCCCCCATGTTGGGAAGCATCGCACTGGGCACGCTGTCCCGGCTCGCAATATCCGCCGGTTTCAACGATACGGGCGCTTCGCCGGGGAGCTGAATCGTGACCGCTTCCGCCGTCTCCGATTTCAGCACTCCGCTCTTCACCGTGCCGTCTTTCATATTGCAGATGACCATGCGGAAGGATTCCGCGATCTGAGCATTGGGAAGGAGGATAGACTCCAGCATGTAGCGGCGGTCCTTGCGCGAGGCGATGCCGTCCAGGGGAGGGCCCGCTTCGCCGCCGGCCTTGTTGACCATATGGCAGCGTTGACAGGCAGCGACGGGATGCTCTTTGAACAAACGCAGCCCGTTTGCGGCATTGCCGCCTTCAAGGCAGGCGTCGAATTTGGCCAGGAGATTGTCTTTCGGAAGAGAGGCGTCATATTTGACGAGGGCTTCTTTTACACCGGGTGCGTTGCGCTTCGCGGCGACTTCCAGGAGTTCAAGCCTGGCCATGGCGGGCACTTTGCCTGCGATCATTGAAGTGACTTGTTCCGCAACAATCCGATCCGCTTCCGGAGACATGAGCGCCCCGAGTTCCGTGAAAGCCGCCCGCGCGTCCTCCGGGGTTCCCTGCGCCAGTGCCGCTTCCAGCCCTTTGGCCGCCGCCGGCGGATCGGCTTTTCCCAGCAATCCCGCTGCGGCGATGCGAACCGCGCTGTTCGGGTCCGCGATGGCTTTTTGGAGAGTGACGGGAAGTTCCGGGGCATTGAAATCCGCGGCCGCGCGGAGTGCCTTTACGCGGACGGCCGGATCAAGGCCTGAGCGCAGCGCCAGTTCTTCGGCATAGTGTCCCCAGTTTTGCAGCTTTAAAGCACGGGCCGTCTCCAGGGTTTGTAAAATGACCGAGGGGTGACTTTCGCATGTTTCCTTTTTGAGATCCCCGAAAGCCGACTCGGCTCCCAATCCGTTCCGGCCTGTGAGGGGGCGGTACAAACCGGTCACCCGGTCACGTGCGGGCGGCGCATGCCACCGGGCCAGCATGCCAAGCGCTTCGACACAAAGCTCCGGCGAGGGCCGGGTCTCATCGTCATCAAGCGCCCGCTCGACCGCATCGGCATTCGATTGTCCGCCGGAGCGAAAGAGAGCATTGTAACCGCGCAGGACGGTCATTGGGTCTTTTGACCGGACCGCATGCATTCCCATTACGTTCAAGCCTCCGGATCCGGCAGGGAGTTGCGTCTCCAGCCCCCGATCCGAGACAAGTCGCACGGCTTCCCTCGCGATTCGCTCGTCGGTATCCTCAAAAAAACCGGCCACCACATTTTCCGCATTTTGAAACCACGGCTCCCCGTTGGTCATGGTCGCCGCCTTCTCCATCAGTCTCACCGCCGCGATCAGCACTGCCATGCGCACGCTCGCATCTTTGTCCGATGCCGCGGTCCGCAGCGCTTCCCACGCCTCCTGTTTTCGCCCGGCAAGTTGCACGAGAGAGTGAACGATAGCGTGGCGCATCTCCTGGGACTTGTCCTGCTCGCGGCGGGCAAGGTCGAGCAGCAGTCCGGCGTCGAACGGGCTTCCGCATCGACCGAGTGACTGAGCGGCAAACAACCGGGCGCGGGGAAATTCGTCTTTGAGTCCGTCGCGGCAAATTGCCAACAATTCGCTCGCGAAGGGAGGAGGGTTTGAACGGATAAATGCCGCCAGGACCGGGCCAGCGACTCTCAGGACTTGAGCGCGCGTCTCGGGATCTTTCGACCCGGTGGCGAGCCACAGCGGAAACACTGCCTCTTCATATTTGCCTGATTTCCGCGCGAGTTGTTCAATTCCCCAAATGCTGTGCAACCGCATTCGTTGCGCGGAGTCACCGTCGATCGACTCAGCTCCCCAGATTTTGTCGATCTCGTCTCTTTGAGCCGGCTTGAGAATGGGGGAAAGGAATGAATGAGGGTCGCGACGGGTGACCAGCTCCCATTGTGCCTCCAGCCGCACCCGCTGATCTTTGTGGCCCATCAGTTTTACCAGTTCCTTGCTGCCGTGTTCCTTCATTCCTTCACCGAGCAGTTTTTGCACCTCCGCAACCTGCTCCGCCTGAACCTTGCGGGACTCCTCATGACCGATGGTCATGATGCGGCCCTGCGCCGTGCGCTCCCAGCCTTCATCCCAAAAGCTGACATACAGGCGGCTGTCTGGGCCGAAATCCACGTCGGTGGCCTGACAATTGCCGATGAAAGTACCGGCGCGTTCACATTTGAAGCCCGCTCCATCTGGAACGGGTTTGAAGACGGCCACCTGACTCGTCAGGCTGCTGCCTTTGTAACAGGCGAGGAAAAAGCAGCCGTTATAGCTGTCAGGAAGACCGGTGCCAGGATAGTGGACGAGGCCGCTGGGACCGTCGGGAAGGTTGATGATGGGGCTGAGTATCCACGAAGGCTGCTTTTTGGCGGGCTCGCGGGGTTCCCACATATGCTCCGCGAGCCAGGGATTGCGTTCGGCGGGCTGGGGGCAGTGCTGATAACCGATCCGCCAGCCGGCGTCGCCGCCTTCGAGGACATACACCAGCCGCTCGCGATCGCCCTGATCGCTGTCATTGTCGCAGGTGAAAAGATTGCCGTAGTCGTCGAAGGCAAGCTCCTGGGGGTTGCGCAGGCCGCGCATAACGAGCTCCAGATGGCTGCCGTCCTCCTCACTGCGGAAGATGGCGCCCTCGTCCGGGACATCGATCTGGCCGCCCTCTTTCGTTTTTGCCGAGGTGCCGCGGTCACCGATGGAAAAGTAGATGCGCCCATCCGGCCCCTTGATGAGACCATGCAGATCGTGGCCTGTGTAGTTGAAACGGATACCGAATCCGCGAAACAGTTCCTCTTTCTTCGCTGCTTTTCCGTCCGGACCGGAGCCCGTAAGTTTGTAGAGACCTGGAATGTTGGTAAGCCACACGCCGTCCGGTCGCGCGAGGACGCCGGAGGCGATGCCGTCGAGGATCGAATTGAAGCCATCAGCATAGACCGTGGATTTTTCCGCTTTTCCGTCACCGTCGCAGTCCTCCACGAGGCGAACGACTTCACTTTCCACGCCGAGCTTTTGCCAGTCATTGGGGAAGTTCTTTTTGATGCTCTTTTCCCAGTCCGCCTGATTCCGGTTCGCAAGATCATCCTCAAGCATGAACATGTAGTGGCGAATATCCAAAACACTCGTGCGGTAGCGGTGAGTCTCCGCGACGTACATCCGCCCTTTTCCATCAAAAGAGAAAGCTACCGGATTCGCCAGGAGCGGCTCGCCCGCCCAGAGTCCAGCCTTGAACCCGGCGGGAAATTTCGCCCGGCGAAATCCTTTTTCCGCAGCGCCCGGTGAATCGAGCGGCGAGGTGTCCCCCGCACGTTCGTACGGTTTCAGGGAATGCACTGTGGAGCGGTCTTCGTTCACTCCCTCCGCATCCACTGCGAATGAAGCATTGAGCGTGCAGAGCAGCGAACAGGAGGCGGCGGCGAGAAGGCGGGACTTCATGCGATTGAATGTTGGGATGCCTTACACGGAATCCAGGGCGTTCTCTCACCCATTGTGCGGAAACAAAACGATCCCTATCATTTTGATACGACCAACTCCGACGGCTTGCGTCCCGCCCAGCGCTTTACGATCCCGTCCGCCAGACGTCCCATGTTCGCCAACTGCGGATCCGCGGCAGAGGCATGGGCGGCGATTTCCGCGAGGCGTGCGAGATGGAGGTCGAAAACCGCGAGCTTTTCCGGCGGCCACTTCAGACGGCGGGCGCGTTGCTGGAAGAAGTCAGGGTCCAGCAGCGGGGAGGACCAGTACCAGTCGGCTTCGAAGTTCCAGATGCGCTGGAGATCGAGAAGGTCTTTGACGTTTCCGGAGGCGTTTCCGTCCGGGAAAAATTCTGACGCGAGACGCTTCTCGAAAGCGGCGAACGCGAGGCCGGGATCGCGCGCAAATTCACGAACGGCGGCCTGCTGCACCCGCGGGAGAATTTCCCCGTAGGCCCTTTTACCCTCCTTATCCGGGTCCAGGCCAAAGGGACGGCGGCGTTTGCCCGTGAACCATGGCTCGCCGCCTTCAGAATGAGTGCAGACATAACTGAACGCCTCCAGCGAAGGCAGGTAACCGCCAACGCCGCGCCGCCCGGCCTCCTGAACGGCTTCCCGGATTTCGTGCGGCGTCTTCAGCGCCGCTTCCGGGCCGGAGAAAAGGGAGACCTTCGCACGGCGAATGAGGTCCGTGTCGAAGTGGGCGCTGTGGGGCGTAAAGACCAGTCCCCACCGGGGATCGAACGGCTGTTTCAAGCCCGCGGCCTCAAGCCCCGGAACCTTCCTGCCGGTAAAATAGTGAGGGTAAACGAGCACCGTGGCCTCCGGTTTCGCCTGCCACATCTTTTCCGAAATCCACTTCACGAATGAAAACTCATGCTCGTAATGGCGCGGTCCGCAGCGGGGGCACTGGCACACATTGTAGTCGGAGGACTCAATGAACAGGCCGTCCGCATTCGGATAAAAATCGAAGATCATTTCCTCCGCGTACTCCCGCATGAGCCGCTGGGATTCCTCCTGCGCCGGGCACAGACTCCAACCCCAGCAATGAATCCCGAATTCATCCACGGGCGATCCATCGGCCTTGCGGGCTTTCAGTTCCGGCTGCGCGATGGTGAACTGGTTCACGCCGTCGTAACCGAAGGGCGTGAAGCCCAGGAGAATCCTGACGCCGCAGCCACGGGCATAGTCGATCAATTCCCTGACAAAGTCCTGGCGGACATTCGCGTGGTCTTCGTTGTAACGCCACGTGACGGGAAATTTCCGTGAGCGGAAGCCGCCCGGCATCCACAGGACGAGCGTATTCATTCCATCGCGTTTGAATCCATCCACCGCAGCCTTCCATTCCGGCAGTCCCATGACAGGCATGCGCATCAGCGTGATGTAATAACCCCTGACATTAAACGGGACCGGTGCGGGCTCTGCGCGCAGAGAACTGCCGAGGCAGGCCGCGGGAAAGAGTGTCAGCAGATTCCTTCGAGTAAGAGTCACAGCAAAACCGCTACCCGGTTTATCCGTGAATTGCAAACCGGCGGCATCCGTAAAGGTGTTTGAGAAATCCAGGCACCAAAGCTACAAAAATGCGATGAACCGCCGCACGATCCCGACGTTCGATTTTCACGAGTACGGCGAGGAGGGCCTCCGCCGCAGAGGCGTAATGATGATCCCGCTGGATACTTCGATCACGCTGGAACCCGGCAGGCTTCGTCCGCACGTGCACGATTTCTTCCAGGTATTCTGGGTCGAGGGACGCACCACGTTCATGCATGACTTCCGTGAATATCACCTGAAGGGAAAATCGGTGGTCTTCGTGAATCCCGGACAGGTGCACACACTCAAGCGGCGCCCGGGGATGAGCGGCATGCAGATCTCCTTCACGCAGGAGTTCTTCGATCACCGCTCACCGCCGCCGAGCGCGCTGATCGAACTGCCGTTTTTTTTCCAGCCGGAGGCCGTCCCCTGCCTGTCCGTGCCGGAGGCGGACCGCCACCGGATCGGAAGCGTCTTTGCCGAATTGCAGCGCGAATACGACGCAGCAAAACCCTGGGCGGAGGAGGCCCTCCGATCGCTGCTGCACCTTTTGTTCGTCAGAGCCCGCCGGCATTTTGAGGAACTCCATCCTGCGCCGGAAGCCTCACGGGGCGCGCAGGTGGCGAGGCAGTTCCATGTGGCGGTGGAGCATCATTTCCGGGAGCAGTGGACCGTGGCCGACTACGGGCGGCATTTGCATCTAACGGCAAATCACCTCAATGACACTGTGCAGGAGCAAACAGGACACAGCGCAGGCGAGGTGATCCGTCGCCGCCGACTGCTGGATGCAAAGAGACTACTACTGCATTCAGACCTGGATGTCGCCGAGATCGCCTACCAGTTGGGATTTCCCGATCCTTCGTATTTCAGCCGCTTTTTCCGGCGGATGGCCGGGCGGACCCCGGCAGCCTTCCGGGTGGAAATCCGTGAAAAATACCAGCGAAACGACTGATTACACCCGGCGAAGCCTTTGAATGGCGGCAGACATCCGCGACTTTTGCTGCACCCCATGGAAACGACAGTCACCGAAGAGTCCCCGCCCGAAGATCAAAGCTCCGCCTGCGCCATCGCAGGGATCTATACTCCGCCAAATACCGATCTCCTCCCCGCGGCCACCATCTCTGCTGCCGCCCCTTCGGGAGCCACCGTTTTTCGCATCCTCTGCGCCATCAGTCTGGCGCATTTTCTGAACGATGTCATCCAGGCGCTGCTGCCTTCCATTTATCCTGTGCTGCAGGCATCCTATCATCTGACTTACACTCAGGTGGGCCTCATCACATTTACGTTTCAGTGCACCGCCTCGCTGCTCCAGCCGCTTGTGGGGCTCTATACGGACCGGCGTCCGATGCCCTATTCTTTGGCCATTGGGATGACGATGACGCTGGCCGGGCTGGTGATGCTCTCCCTGGTGCAAAGCTATCCGCTCATCCTGCTGTCGGCCGCGGTGATCGGGATCGGGTCATCCGTATTCCATCCGGAGGCCTCACGCATCGCGCACATGGCGGCGGGGAAACGGCGGGGCCTCGCGCAGTCCCTGTTTCAGGTGGGCGGAAATGCCGGGAGTTCGGCGGGCCCCCTGCTGGCGGCGCTGATCATCGTGCCGCACGGTCAGCGGGCGGTGGCTTTCTTTACTTTGCTGGCGCTGGGCGGCATTGTCCTGCTCTGGCGGGTCGGCGGCTGGCAGCGGTCGAATCTGCACCGCATTCACCGGCGGCCGGCGAAAGGCACGGTGGATACGAATGCCCTTCCCACAGCCCGCGTGGTCCTGTCCCTCTTCATTCTCGCGGCGCTGATTTTCTCGAAATACTTCTATCTCGTCAGCATCACCAACTACTACACGTTCTACCTGAGGGATCACTTTGGCGTGTCCGTGCGGGATACCCAGTATTACCTCTTCCTGTTCCTCTTCGCGGTGGCGGCGGGGACCATCCTCGGCGGACCGGTGGGCGACCGCATCGGGCGGAAACGGGTGATCTGGGTGTCGATTCTCGGCGTGGCTCCGTTCTCGCTGCTGCTGCCGCATGTGGGGTTGGGGATGACGGCTGCACTGACGGTGATCATCGGGCTGATTCTCGCCTCGGCCTTCTCGGCGATCCTGGTGTATGCTCAGGAGTTACTGCCCGGCCGGGTGGGAATGATCGCCGGACTGTTCTTCGGCTTCGCCTTCGGCATGGCGGGGATCGGCGCGGCGCTGCTGGGAATGCTGGCGGACCACACGAGCATCGAATATGTCTTCCAGGTGTGCGCCTGGCTGCCTTTGATCGGCGTGCTGACGGTGTTTTTGCCGGATACGAAAAAGGCAGCGGCTTGAAATCCGCTTACTTTATTCACGCCCCGGCACGAGCCTCAGCCCACCAAAGCTGCTTACTTCACAAACATCAGGATCAGCGCGGTGAGGAAGACGTTGGCGAGGGCGAGTTCGAAAAAGAACACCCAGCCGAGTTTCATGAGCTGATCGAAGCGGAAGCGGGGCAGCGTCCAGCGCACCCACATGAAGAAGAAGATGAACGCGATGACCTTCGTCAGGAAGCAGCCCATGTGGAGGAAGCCCATCCACCAGCTCGACTTGGCAAACTCACCGCTGGGCACGAACGGAATACTCCAGCCGCCGAGGAAGAGGGTCACCACGAGCCCGCTGCCGATGATCATGGCCGCGTATTCACCCATGAAGAACATGGCGAACTTCATGGAAGAGTATTCGGTGTGGTAGCCCGCAACGAGTTCCGTTTCGCACTCCGGAAGGTCGAAGGGCATGCGGTTTGTCTCGGCAAAAACAGCGACCGTGAAGATGATGAAGGAAATGAGCATCGGCACCAGGAGGAGCCAGCGCTGCCATGACCATCCATTGCCCCACATGGGCAGGAGGAGCCAGCCGTTGGCGTCCTGCTCGGCGACGATTTTGCCGAGGTTCAGTTCCCCGAAAACCATCAGCACCGGGATGATCGAAAGGCCCATGCTGATCTCATAGGAAATCATCTGGCTGCTGGAACGCACGCCGCCGAGAAACGAGTACTTCGAATTCGAAGCCCAGCCGGCAATGACGATGCCGTAGACTCCGAGACTGGCGATGGCGAAGGTGAAGAGCGGCCCTACGTTCAGGTCCGCGATCACCATCTTAAAGGTTTCCCCTCCAAAGTTGAGGTAACTGCCAAAGGGCAGCACCGCCACGGTGAGGAGCGCCGGGACCATGGTCAGGGCCGGGGCGAGCCAAAAGAAGAACTTCCGAACGTGCTTCGGAGTGAGGTCCTCCTTCAGGAAGAACTTCAGGCCGTCGGCAAGCGGCTGGATGAGGCCGAAAAGCGGAATGTCCTTTTTCGCCCCCAGAATGGTCATGGGAATGCCGGTGCGGTTTGGCCCCACGCGGTCCTGGATGAAGGCGCTCACCTTTCGCTCCGCGAGCGAGCACAGGGCGACCAGCGGCAGGATGACCACGAGGGTCATGCCAAGGATTTTGATGATCGATGCGATAATGAATGGATCCATAACCGAAACAGAGAGAGCCCCGGAGGACACCGGCGCGATTCACCCGCACGTTTATTCCCCTCCCCCCGGGGCCAGCAAGGCCGTTTGTGAAGTTTTTCACAAGCGTTCCCTGGCAACCGGATTCACCGCCGGGCTTAATATTACTGGACCGAGGCCCTCGCCCGGTAGGAGTTGCGTTCCCCGGCATGCGGGAGCGTCCATGAGAGGACTTCCCGTCCGTCAGCCCGGATATGGATGACGGGGGCCACAGGAACTGCCCCCCAGGTTTCCAGGTCGGTGGAGGATTCCAAAGTCCAGGGAGAGGTGCCGGGCCGGCGCAGTACCTCTATTTTTACGCCGGGCACACCACCCACGGTCACGGGGGTGGCAGTCGGCTGGCCGGATTCGAAGGAAGAGAGGGGATTGGTGGCCGCGGCGTATTCCGCGGCGTTGCTCATTCCGTCCCGGTCAGGGTCAGCCAGAGCCGCCGCGTCCGGCCCGCCCCCCGGAAAGTAGACCGCCTGCCAGGCCGAAAAACTCAGCGGTGTCCCCTGCGACGACTCGCCATTGATGTCCAGACTGCGCCGCCAGCCCGCCGGGCTCGAAAACGCTTCACCCGGAAGATGGACCATGGAATAGCCGGCTCCATCCGCACCCGCAGGCCAGTCTTCCCCGTCATCCCACGTGACGGAAAAGATCACACTTTCGTTGGCCGCCAGCAGCGTGAGCTGCTCGCCCGCGTTCGAGAGCTTATCCCGGTATTCACCGAGGACGTTGAGCCCGGGTGCCGAGCGCATGGCAAAAGCCGCCTGGTTGCGAACGAGAATCCCCCTGGCGCCTGGCGCGAGCACGCACAGCGGCCCGAGCGGCATGGTAAATTCGATGCCCGCGGAGAAGTGAATGCCGGACAAATCCACCGGCTGGGCGCTGATGTTTTGTAATACCAGATACTCGAATTCACTGCGGTCCGTGTAGCCTGCGGCCATTTCCGCAGGCGTAAGAGGACCGGGATGATACATCATTTCCGAAAGAGTGAGGTTTGCCGCGCTGGCGGGTACCGTGCCGTTCAAAAGGCTCAACCTCAGCGGCGCGCTCCAGTGACTTCCCGCGGGCGTCAATCCGGATCCCGTGCCGGTATAGGGATACGGGGCAAAGGGGCCGGCGGGATCGTAGGTGCGCGCGACGAGGTG
>DATAIE010000986.1:0-3607 GCA_036262875.1 Verrucomicrobiales bacterium | reverse complement strand
TCCTTCTGCGCATGGATGAAGATTTGCTCGGAGGACTTGGAGTCCTCCATGCGGATCTCATTGTATCCGCCGCCTCCCTTGCTGGAATTGGTCTTCCATACGGACTTCGTCTTGTCACCAGGCAGGGAATACGGGGGCTTGTTGTTTCCGTTGTAAACGCATCCCGTCACGATCGGACGGTCCGGGTCCCCTTCGATGTACTCCACGATCACCTCCTGCCCGATGCGGGGCAGGCTGCAGAATCCATATCCTCCGCCCGCTGCGGGCTGGCTGACGCGCACCCATTTAGAGGACTTCTCGTTTCCTTCGCTCCGGCGGTCCCAGTAGAACTGCACTTTGATGCGGCCATGCTCGTCCGTGTAGATTTCCTCGCCGGCGGGTCCCACCACCATCGCGGTTTGCGGGCCGTGCATCGTGGGCTTTACGCTGCTGCGGCGCGGACGGTAGACGGCATTGTCGGGAATCGCATTGATGTGGCACTCGAACCGGTCCTCGTTTCCTCCGGTGCCGCTCGTGTAGGCATCCTGACTGATGGAGATGTTCGTCGAAACGATGAGATACCTCCGCTGCTGGTCCGCCCGCTCGGCTTTCTTCAGTTTCAGATAGTAGCCGCAGGAAACGGCCCGCGCCGTCACCATGGCGTCCATGGTTTCATGGCCCACCTGCGCCTCCTGAATGCGCACCTCCGCCAGAGCGTCGCCATCCGCCCCTTCGCGATACGCGCCGGGAAATTCGAACAGTTCGAACTTCGCAGCCGCGTGTTTCAACGGCTTCTCTTTCTTCTTCTTCAGGTCGTCCGAGGGCTTTTTGAAATTGTAGTCACTGTGCGCATAGGCACCGGTGCTCACGGCCTTCTGGACGCGCAGATCGTAAAGGTAGCCGTCCTCCAGCAGGCCGGTACGCTCGCGCCACTCGATTTCCGCGCGCTGCGGATGGGCCTCATGCTTGGACATGTCGTCCACGATCACCATCGTGTGCTTTCCGTTTTCGTGCTTCCAGAAGTAATACATCCCCTCGTGCTCCATAAGGCGGCTCACGAAATTGAAATACGTTTCATTGTATTGCACACAGAAGACCCGCGGCTTGTAGCTGCGGGACAGCTTGAACTCGAAATCATGGAATCCCTGCTCGCCAAAAATCGTTTCGAGAATCTGCTTCACCGTCTTTTCCTGGAAGCTGCGGCAGTCACTCGTGCGGGTGAGCATCCACAGCCAGGGCACCACCTCCCCATGGTAAACGCCCGCGCCTTTTTCATATCCGAGAAAGGAAAGCTTTGAAAGAAAACCGCTGAAGTAACGGGTGGAGGTGTTCTCCAGTTCCAGCCGCACCGAGATCATCGTGCCCACGAGGTCGTCGGGATCGACATCCTGATTCGGATCGAGCAGCACGATCTGATAGCTGAAGAGGCGACCGAGTTCCTCACGGCCGGCAAACGATTTCAGAAGGAGCCTGTCTTTGCCGAGTTTGGTCTCAACGGCGGCGTGGCGGTTCTCTTGGGTGGGATTCATTGTCGGCGGGAAGGTGATAGCGGTCTGGTCTGGGAATGTAAAGTCCCATTTCCCGTGCGACGGGCTTCCGGCGGCTTTTATTCACCGTTCGGCTTTCATTCCCCCGGCTTTCGCAAAGGTGGAAAGTTTCGCAGCTTTTGGATGTCCTCCGCTTCGATCGTGAGCCATCCCCGCTCCTCCATGAGAAACGGATAGTCTGTATAAAACAGGACCCTGCCAGTTTTCGCGAAGTCCATGCCCGCGCATTTGCGCGCCAGAGAAAGCAGATGCCGTTCATCCGCCGGCGGCGGGGCGTGCAACTCTTCAAGGCCCCATTCGAGGAACGCCAGTTCGCGGTTTTCAGGATGGCCAAATGAGGGTTTCAGCCGGGCCTGCCACGACTCCGGCATCGCCTGCGCTGCGGTCTGATCCACGATGAGCACCAGCCGCCGCTCGCTGCCTGAGTAGAGTTGAAACGAGAGATACCGGTCCCAGACGTCATCGTTCGAAAACGCAGGCATGACCGCTGCCAGCAGGACCACGGCGCCTGCGGCTTCCCATGACCGGGAGCCGGACAGGGACTTCCACCCGAATTCTTTGGTGCGGTAAAAAAGGAGCACCACCAGCGCGGGCATGATGAGGTTCCACGGCCACACCACGGCATTCCGGAAGGTACCGAGAGGTCCGGTGATGAGGAGGATGGAAAGATGTGTCAGGATCGCGGCGATGATGCCGGCCATCCTGGTTTGGCGGAAACACAGCGCGATCGCCGTGCCGATCTCCAGCCAGGGCGATGCAGGACCCGCGGAGCGCACTGCCCCCACCGCCCACTCCGGCCAGAAGCCGGTGAGCAGAGAGGGAAAGGCGGCTTCATACATGCGCAGGAAGCCGGGATTCAGTTTGTGGACCCCGCTCCAGAGATACATGCATACCATGAAGACACGGCACACGAGCAGGAACGAGGGCGCACGCCGGTCTCTGATCACTGCGGCCAGCGTGATCAAAAGCAGGTATTGATAGAACCACGGCTGCCACCGTGTCTGGTCCTGAAGAGCGAGCAGCACACAGCAGCCGACCGGTCCCCAGGAGTGCGCGGGCAAAAAGACGGACAGGCACAGCAGCGCGATGGTGACCCAAAGAAAAATAGCATCCAGCGGGGCGGGGAAGGGCTTGAAAAGAGAACCGCAGGGGAACAGTGGATAGGCCCTCTCACTCATCCAGAGCGGCAGTGAGAGCAGCATCCCGCACACCATTCCCGCCGCCAGCAGGGCATAGACGATTTCGCCGGTCGAGCGCGGGACTTTGAGTGAGAGCGGGCCGGTCAATGATCCTCCTTTGAGTTCGCGCCACCGTGTGGGACACCGCGGGGACTTCAAGCAAATTTCGCGGCGTGCGGCTTTTGTCAGGGTGCGCTTTCCGGATGCGGCAGGATGTTCCTTGCGTTCACCCGGGTGCAAATCTATGTCTTCATGCGCCCGCTTCACGGGCAAAATCCCGCGTTTTCCCATGCCCCTGCCTGGAATCCAGTCCTCTCCCGCCGGAATCTCCCTCCGGCCCCTGTTTGCGTCCGGTGTTTCGCCCCTCATTTCGGTGGTGGTGACGGAAGCGGCGCCGGCGGCATTCATCCTTCTGCGGGAAACACCGGAGGCGCTCGTCTATGCCGGTGCCCTGACGGATGCGGACGGGCGTGTGCTTCAGTGGCTGGAGATCTGGGTGCAGCGGATGACGGCCTCGCCATTCTTCCATTTGGGAAATACCGGTCCCGCGCCGGCAGAGCGGGATGCGCGCTGGCTGGGACTGCGCAAGGCGCTGACGGATTCGGGTGACGGTCGTGTCTTTACCACGGGCCATGAGGAGGCGCCTTCGCCGCCGGTTCGCTGGACGCCCGACGGGCGCACGATCTCGCCGGAGCAGCCTGCCGGGGAGGGAGTGCCCATCTTCAATCCGGAGGGGGGACATCTGTTCTTCCGCTTTGCAGCGCCGCACTCGGCTGCCGACTATTCCCTCGCCGTTTCATCGGGTCAGCTTCCGCCGGCGAACCCGCGCATGAACAGTGCCACCATTCAATCGCTGCGCGATATTCGTCACCAGCCCGGTTATTATCTGCGGGCATGGCACGG
>DATAIE010000985.1:0-2156 GCA_036262875.1 Verrucomicrobiales bacterium | reverse complement strand
CCCCTTCACGCGCCACGAAAGCGTGTGCACGTCATCCGGGATCACAAGGACGGCCTCGGTCCAGCCGATGGCGGCCTCCACTTTCTGCCGGCGAAGTTCATCCAAAACAAATTCGATTCGCCCGCCTTCGGCCATCCCTTCCACCTTCCACCACCATCGCAGGACCCCTCCCCCTGTTACAAAGGAATTCAATTCGCCGCTCGCGCCGGTGGCGACCGAAACCATATCCACGCCGTCATGACTCTGCTGACCGTTGGACAGAGGCACCCATTGAGCCTGTCCCGTGCTGCTCCACAACAACCCGTCGCCATCCAGAGCCTCTTTGAGCGTCACGGCGGCAGTCACCCGCAAAGCCGCCGGAAACAAAAAGAGGCAGCACCAAAGTCTGAAAATAGAGCGGGGACTCATAAGGGGGGGTGATTGTCGCACGGCGCTCAATCGTTTGGGAGAGGGAAATACGGCACTCATTGATCCGCCGCGCCGGATTGCCCAAGGGACCCGCATTCACGTATTCAGGCGTCCGGAAACGCAAAAGTTGTCACCCTTCTGAGTCGTGTTAGTGTCCGGACATGAGACGGATTGTGATTTTGACCGGTGCCGGGATCTCCGCCGAGTCCGGCGTGCCGACTTTTCGCGATGCCGGAGGCTTGTGGGAGGGACATCGCGTGGAGGATGTGGCAACTCCCGAAGCCTTCGAACGGAACCCGGAACTGGTGCAGCGCTTTTACAATCTGCGGCGGGAAGCCATTCAGACGAAGGAGCCCAACGCCGCACACCGCGCCATCGCGAAGCTGCAGCAGGCCTGGCCCGGCATGATCACTCTGGTAGCGCAAAACATCGACGACCTCCACGAGCGGGGCGGATCGGCAGAGGTCATCCATATGCACGGGGAATTGCTGAAGAGCCGGTGTGCTGCATGCGACGGTCTGCAGGAGTGCCTCGGGGAAATTTCGGCGTCGGACACCTGCCCTGCGTGCGGTCAGACGGGGATGCTGCGTCCGCACGTGGTATGGTTTGGCGAGATTCCTCTGTATATGGAGGAAATCGCAGCCGCCCTCCAGCAGGCGGACCTGTTCGCCGCCATCGGTACCAGCGGCGTGGTGTATCCGGCCGCAGGATTCGTGAACCATGCCAATCAATTCGGCGTGCCCACCATCGAGTTTAATCTCGAAGAAACCGCAGCGAGTTTCGCCTTCGATGAAACCCGCGCCGGAAAGGCCGGCGATACCGTGCCGGCGTGGGTGGAGGAATTGCTGAGGTAGAGCGGTCCCGCTCAAGTGGGCGGCATCAATTTTAATCCGACCAGGGAGAAGATTATGTCAAATGCAGTCACAAAGCGTAAATACCGTATAATCGGCACCCTTATTTTTTCGCTCGTGCTTTTGGTTTGGGCGCGCGGGTTTTGGGCCAGGGCCTACATGCGGGAGCAGATTGAACGGCTCGCTCGACAAGGATCCCCGGGCTATGAGATTTTCGACTGTAACTACCTTTCGTTTTCAGATTGCTCTGGCTTTCCGTGCATCACCCTAAAAGCGAGGCGCACGGAAAATCCAAAAGATGCCTACGGCGAAGAATATGACTCCATCGCAGTCGACTTCCCGTGGATTCCGTTTATGGCACCGGAGCACAGAATTTAGCCGTGACAGCAAACACGCTTGATCTTGCGAAGCGACGAACTTGTGTCGCGCCCTCCATCTATTGCGTCGAGCACAAGGAGCCCGCTGGTCCGGGTTCATTAGGTTCCTGCACTCATGATCGCGCCGCTGGCAAAATTCATTGATTGGTCAGCGTTTCAGGTGGCATGCGCCCTCTGCCTGAGAACAGTGCCCGAGTCCAAATGGAAGCTGGAGGAAGCGCTCGAATTTCTGAACGGGCCGGACTTTATCCCTGCCGGAAGCGACCCGGCGCAGATGGAATTTGACGGGCGGCGGTATTTTAAATTTGCTTCTCCGCGCCCGGACGAAGACGAGAGGAACAACACCGTTTATGGCCGGCTCCACCGGTGCGCGAAACGCTGGCGGGAACGACCGGTGATCGTTCTCCTGGATGGCAGTCCTGCCGTTGGTTATCACACCGCGTTTCCATGGCTGGCCCGCCGGTTCAACCGGGCGGGATTCAACGTGGCCACACCGGTTGCTCCTTACCATCTCAAACGC
>DATAIE010000984.1:0-3326 GCA_036262875.1 Verrucomicrobiales bacterium | reverse complement strand
GAGAAGGAGCTGCGTCGTCAGCCTGCCGTGGACGATGGCAGCGGGGCCGTGCATGTTCCTCTCAACCGCTCCGGTTCCCTCGATCTCGAGGCGCTGGAGGAGGAAGTGATCGCAGCCCCCGGCCCGCGTCAGCCGGTGCCGGCGGCGACTACGGATGAAGACGAAGAGGAAGCTCAGCCGTTGCCCGTAGCGGCAGTGGAAACCGTGCTGCCGGCGGAACCCGAAATCATCAATGGTTCGCGCCGCAATGTCCCGACCGGTGAGGCCAAGCTTTCCCTCGCGGAATGGCGCAAGCAGCAGCAAAAGCCGCGCGAGGAAGGCAGTGCCGAGTCCAGTGGCGGATCTCCTGGCAAGGCGGTCGATTTTTCCAACTATCAACTTCCTCCGCTGAATATCCTGCACTGGGACGAAAACGCGGCGGATGTGAAGATCGACGAACGCGGTCTGCGCGAGACGCAGCGCACCATCATCAATACGCTGTCCACGTTTGGCATTCAGGTCACGCCAGGGCCCATCACGCGTGGTCCCACCATTTCCCGCTACGAAATTTATCCCAGCGAGGGCCTGCGCGTGAACCGCATTTCCGCGCTGGAGGCGGACATTGCCCGTGCCACCCGTGCAGAACGCATCAATATTCTCGCGCCCATTCCCGGCAAGGATACGGTGGGCATCGAGATCGCGAACGATGATAAGATTGCCATCCCACTGCGCGAGCTTCTGGAGGACGACACCTTTGCCCGCACCAAGGCCAAGCTGCCTCTCGCGCTCGGCAAGGATGTCTACGGCAACACCATCATCGCCGACCTCGCGGCCATGCCGCACCTGCTGGTGGCCGGTGCCACGGGCTCGGGGAAATCGGTGTGTATCAATTCCATCATCGGCAGCCTGCTCTTCCAGTTCACGCCGCAGCAGCTCCGGTTCATCATGATCGACCCGAAGGTCGTGGAAATGCAGACTTACAATGATCTGCCGCACCTCGTGGTGCCGGTGGTGACGGATCCGAAGAAGGTCATCATGGCCCTGCGCTGGGTGGTCAATGAGATGGAGCACCGCTACCGGCTCTTTGCCAATGAAGGTGTCAGGAATTTCGAATCCTTCAACAACCGGAAGTCCCGTCCTCAGGCCATTGCCGCGGCTGCCGAAAAGGCGGAGAAAGCGGAAAAGGCCCGCAATGCGGCGCGTCCCGCGAAGGCGCAGAAGGACAATGCCACCCCGCTGCTTCCCCTCTTTGATTCCGCGCCTGCCGCGGAAGCGGCTCCCGCTCCGGCAGCGGCGGCTGATCCGGACGACGGCGAATATGTGTTCATCGATCTCCCCTCCGACGAGCCGGAGGAAGCGCTGGTGATGCATCAGGTGAGCATCGAACCGCAAGCCTCCGAACCGGCGGGTGAAATCTGGGACGACAGCGCCCTCGTGGCTGAAGACAACGCGGAGGAAGAAGATGAGGAAGCTGGCCCGCCGGATACCATTCCCTACATTGTAGTGATTATCGATGAGCTCGCCGACCTCATGCAGACCGCTCCTGCGGATATGGAGCAGCTCATTCAGCGCATCGCGCAAAAGGCGCGCGCTGCGGGTATCCACATGATCCTCGCCACGCAGACGCCGCGGGCGGAAGTCATCACCGGCAACATCAAAGCGAACATCCCCTGCCGCATCGCCTTCCAGGTCAGCAGTGCTCTCGACAGCCGCGTCATTCTCGACACCAAGGGCGCGGAGAAGCTCGTGGGTAAAGGCGACATGCTCTATCTCCCGCCGGGCACCAGCAAGCTCTGCCGGGCGCAGGGGGCCTTCGTTACCGATGACGAAATCGCCGCCCTCGTTGCCCACTGCAATACGCAGGCCGCGCCCGTCTTTGACAAGGAGGTTCAGCAGTCCCTTGGCGACGGACCGAAGGAGATCGAGGAACTCAGCGACGAGGACGAAGAGGCTCTCGAACGCTGTATCGAAGTCATCATGGTGGAGCGCAAGGCCAGCACCAGTCTCCTCCAGCGCCGCCTCCGCCTTGGCTATGGTCGCGCGGCCCGCATGATGGACCTGCTCGAGCAGCGCGGCTTCATCGGGCCTGGCGATGGAGCCAAGCCCCGCGAGGTGCTTATCGCTCCGGACGAAGAGGAGATGGGCGATTAAGGCCGTGCAGGGCTCAATACGAAGCTGCACATGGTAACTGATGCCGCAGGCCGCCTGCGGAATAATTTAAACTGCTGTAATCCTGACTGCCGGAAACATCAGTGATCACACCGCCGCGGTCGCGGACAAAGAGCGGGGAAGCGGAAACATTTCTGCTGTTCCGGCCCTGCCGGTGCAAAAAATGCTTGTCAAGGCGGTGCGCCCCACAACACCATGACAAGATGGAAACCTTGGAATACCCCCTTAGTAAGGGTGCGCGCGGTGCCCTGAACACCGTCGGCGTGCTGTGTGTGCTCCTCATCATCGGCATCCCTGTGGCCATTTGGGTTTTTGTGCGTGTTGCGGGAGCGAAAGTCGTGCTGTCTGCACAGGGCGTCCTCGCTAAAGGCCTGGGCAGCACACAATTTGCCTACACAGAGGTGGCCCGCCTCGGTATCTGCCGGGTCCCGGTTACGGCCAAGGGCCTGGGCGGTGTTCTTGCCCGGAAGCGGGTCGGCGGTAATGAAGCCATTCGCCTGGTCATTAAGAACCTGCAGGGCAAACAAAAGAGCTTTATCGTTTCAAGCTATGACAAGTGTGATGAAATCATGGCGAAGATCAGCGAGCGCGCCGGTAAGCCCTTTGAAAACATGGAGACGGGCGCGTTTGGCGTGAAGTGGCCCACGACCGGGAGCCGGGATTGAACCGCCTGGTCCGCAGTGATGCCTGGCGTATGCCCGCAAGCACGGCGTCATCCACGTGACGTCTGGCAGGGACCTGCTGGTGGAATGGCCCGACGGGCGAAGAGGTTTTTCCGTTTGAAAGAGAATTAGAGCGGTTTAAATGAAACTGTAGCCGAAGTATCCTGAGGCCAGTCGCGTAGCGACGCAGGACGGTAGCCGTGGACTTCAGTCCACGGGGGAAGGCCATGCAAACGGGTGTGTCGCGCAGCGACACCGGATGACAGTGGACGGTTTCCCCCTCAGGAGGCCCCTGCTACCGGCCTCCTCCGTCGCTGCGCGACGGGTCACCGGGGTTTGTTTCGCTTCACCGTGGACTGAAGTCCACGGCTACCCTCCGTGGTCGCTGCGCGACCAAAGCCCCCTCCAAACGGCTACACTTTAATTTAAAGTGCCCTAGTCGATTCGCTTCGTTTTCGCAGCGGCGATCGCGGACTTTATGGTGTCGCGATAATGCGGTAGACGCCGGGCAACGTC
>DATAIE010000983.1:0-2361 GCA_036262875.1 Verrucomicrobiales bacterium | reverse complement strand
ATGCCGTCGGGAAACTCGGCCTGTCTTGTTTCCAGAAAGCCCGCGGTGTTCACGGTGTGGGAGGACACCGTTTCCCAGGAGGTGAGGTCAGGAGAGACTTCGACCTGCCACAGGGCATTCGTGCGGGTATCGCGGACGAATTCGATAGCTTTTTTGCCGAAGGGCAGCGTGCGGATGGAGGGACGCCCGGCGGACGCTGGATCGAGCGGCAGGGTATTGAAGGCGAACTCCAGAAGATTGGGGACGCCATCGCCGTCGGGGTCATCCATGGGGGCGGACGGCTGGCCGGCGGGAATCTGCGCCAGCGTCCATGCGGCGTAGGAACCGCCCTGGACGAAGGTCACCTCGTCCAGCGTCACGACGGAAAAGGCGGAGGCGCTCCAGCGGAGAGTGTGGTTGCCGGAGGGGATCGGGATCACCACTGCGTTCCAAATCTGTTCCGGCAGCCCGTTGACCATTTGACTCCAGGTGTCCATCAAAACCATCGCGGGAGTTCCATAGTAACCAGGCCCCGGCTGCACTTTCATCCAAAAGGTCACTGTGCCCGGACCGGCGAAGGTGGATTCCACCCACGGCGCAGAGCCCGGGCGGCCGGTGATCACCACCGCATCTGTGCCATCGTGAGAGACCGGTGCGGGCAGGGCGGCGCCAAGGACATCGCCGAAGCGGGTCCAACTGCTGCCCGGCAAATCGACGGCCTCGCTGATGGTCAGCGATGGAGGAGTGAAGGTCACCTGATCCAGCCACACCCGGTGACCGGTGCTAAATGGCGTGCTGCCCTGGAGGACTTCCCAGCGGAAGACCTCATCGGCATTTCTCACCGCCAGAAATTCCTGACGCCATTCGGAAACGCCGTTCAGTGTGCGGGCTTCATGACCGTGCTGGTGCAGGCGGAATGCGGAATCGGCAGGCAGGTCGGTCCGCCACCACCAGGAGAGGATGCCCGGGCCGGTCACGGGAAGCGTTAGGGCGGTGCGCCCGGTCGTCGCGGCGGCGACTGCCAGTTCCAGAGCATCCGTGCCGTCGTGCGTTACTGCGGTCTGCGGTGTCCACAGATTCCCCGCTGCGGCGTAGAGCGGAGTGCCGGCGCTGATTTCGATGGCCTCAGCCACTCCGGCGGGGGCCGGCGGACTGAAAAGAAAATCATCGAGAGCGATGGGGTTGAATCCGTTGGAGCCCCACTGGGCGAGCCAGAGCACATTGTTCGTGCCTGTGCCTGTGAGGACCCTCGCCGCATGGGCGAAGCCGGCGGAAGTGTCGAAGTCGTTAGTGAAGAAATCAGTGAGGGTTCCATTCACGGTGACGGTCAGCGATTCATCGAGGTCCGACCATTTTCGCCACGACCATGTGAGGAGCCCGGGACCGTTGAAGGCGGCATGCACTCCTGCGACTGCGCCGGAGACACGGGGGCTCACCTCCACACAGCCGGTGTGGCGCAGATCGGCTTCGTCTTTGATGACTTTCCAAGGCTCGCTGCCCTGAGAGACCGTGAAGCCCGGCACCTCCGGTGAAAGATCGATGGCGGAGGCGAGCGTGAGTGGAGTGATGTGCACGTCGTCCACAGACAAAGCGGCGGGCGCGGCACCCACCTGGGATCTGAACGGCAAGTCCAACAGACAGATCTCGCCCGGCCTGCCCGCGACGATGAGGGAGGTCTCTGTCCACGCGGCGGGAAGGGGCAGGTGTTCTGCTCCGGTGTAGTAAAACGGAGTCGTGGTTTCGACTTTTTGCCAGTAACGAACGTGCGCGGGTCCATCCAGGAGGCGCACCAGATGGGTATCGTCATCACCGCCTGGATAGAGGAGCGTGGCTGCATCCCCGCTTCCGTCGCGCGCGGCTCCGTCCGTTTTCCTCCACTGTTTTTTTTGCACCCAGAAGCCGTCGGGATCGCCCACGGCCACCGCGGCGGGCAAGCGTTCGCCGGGTGACCAGACCACCTGGTCCACCCCGCCGGTCAGGTCCGCGCTGTCCGCATGAAACACTACCGCAAACGTATGGGCGCCGGAAGGAACATTGACGGCGATCTGCTCCCACGGGAATCTCTCAGACGACCGCCTCAGGACGGTCTGGCCGTCGACCCTAAAATCGACATCTCCCTCGTCGTCGTTCGTAATGGCCCGCCACCACAGTGACAGCGTGCCTGGTCCCGTGACGGTGGTGGAGAGAGTTTGGTCATTAAATCCATCATCGTCGACCGCCGTGGCCTCGGCGCTGTCCACTCCGTCCTTTGACAGAGAGGAGGAGTTGCCCTTCCATGCGGAAGTGGCCTCCCAGGTGAGGCCCGGGGCATCGAGTGCCTCAGACAGCGGGACGCTGGGTTCGGGAGTGAACGTGATTTCATCCAGCGTCAGAAGCGAACCG
>DATAIE010000982.1:0-9376 GCA_036262875.1 Verrucomicrobiales bacterium | reverse complement strand
GGGATACTGGATGTTCCCTCGTCGGGAGACATTCACCTTGGGTGCCCTCATCTGCGAAACGAGTTGAAGCGCATTCAGCCCCGGTTGCATGTGTTTGGGCATATCCATGCGAGTCATGGAAGACATGAGGAGAGTGGAACTGAATATGTGAACGCCGCCGTTGTCGGAGGTCCCCTCTTTGAAGTTCGCCACGGGCCCTCGATTGTTTCATTGGCTTGATGGCGGGCAGTCAAGGAGCGGCGACATTCCTGTCGCTGTTCCAACAAGCGCGACAGCGCCACTTTTCGTCTTCGGGCATTCCCATTTGGAAGTGGCTCAAGTGGCTCCTCCGTCGCCTGGCTGTAACGGCGACAGGAATGTCGCCACTCCTTGTTTTGCGTTGCCGGGATGAAGCCTTTTTAGGGGGTGTCACAGAGCGCGGTTCTTCTGCGCCGGAATTTTGGGAAGGGGAAGACTGGATATCATGCGGCCCAGAAGGCGCTGACGTTCGGTGATGGATTGGAAGGAGAGGTCCATGCTGCAACCTGTGGACTGACAAATCTCCAGCACGGGGACGAGGTCGTTCAGGGTGGTATCGCCGGGGACGCTGATAAGGACAAAGACGCCGCGGAAGATTTGCCGCAGTTCGCGCAAACGGGTACGGAGTTCGTCTTCGTCTGTGGAACGGCCCTCGAATTTGAGCGCCTCCTGCTGCCACTGGAGATCGAGCTGCACCCATTCGTTGGTGGTATTGGGGCAGGCGGAAATGGCGAGGTCGTCGTTGCTGTCGAGGTATCTCCTTGAGCAGCAGCGGACTTCGATCCGTTCAAGCATGAACGGGTCACCGCACCGTCCCGCAACGTTGAAGGGGAGCTGAACGTCTTCCCGGAGCACGCCGGCATCGGCGGCGGCAGAGAAGATGATGCCGGCGCGCTCTGATGGTGAACCGCCATCGAAGAGGAACTCCAGTTCGAGATCCCCGGCGCTTTGTTGAGACACGGACCAGAGATGGGAAGAGACGCTGGCGGGATCGGACGGAATGAGGTGCGTTCCGCATCTGATTTTGCCGGCCAGGATATCCAGGCGCAGGTGGACCGTTTTCGGAGCGGGGGAAGGTTTTCGGCAGGCGGATAAGGCAGCGAAGGCCAGAAAAAGGAGAATCCACTGCATAGGGTACCCTTGAACGGACGGGGCGGGGCAGGCCCTGGCAAAGATCCGCGCCGACGACAAAGCGGGTGACCTTTTTCCCGTGGCGGGCGTTCATTCCAGGATCTGCGAACTCAAAAATTCGATTTTCTGCGGATTCTATACTGGCTCGCCCCGGTTTTTCTGGTAAACTGCAACCCCACCCCCCAGCCGATTTATACTCTTTATGGCGCGTCCCACGAATCTCACCATGTGCTCCTTCTGCGGAAAGAGCCATTCGGATGTCAGGAAATTGATCGCGGGGCCAGGGGTTTA
This sequence comes from Verrucomicrobiales bacterium, assembly GCA_036262875.1. Taxonomy (GTDB): domain Bacteria; phylum Verrucomicrobiota; class Verrucomicrobiia; order Verrucomicrobiales; family V1-33; genus V1-33. The sequence goes on along the minus strand of DATAIE010000982.1, from coordinate 7,936 downwards.
CATTTGTGATACCTGCATCGGGGTGTGCAAGGACATCCTCGATAAGGAACTGGGGACCGGGGAGGACGAGCCGCTGCCGCCGCTGCCGAAACTGTCCGTGCCGAGGCCGCAGGATATTTTCCGGCATTTGGAGGACTACGTGATCGGGCAGGAGCATGCGAAGAAGGTGCTGTCGGTGGCGGTGCATAATCATTACCGCCGCGTGCAGCAGAAGATGGAGGAGGACGATCACGGCACGCCGTTCCAGCGGGCGGCGTTGAAGTTCCCGGATGTGGAAATCGAAAAAAGCAACGTCCTGCTGCTGGGGCCCACGGGTTCCGGCAAGACTCTGCTGGCGCGCACGCTGGCGAGGATGCTGGGCGTGCCTTTCAGCATCGCGGATGCGACGACGCTGACGGAGGCGGGCTATGTGGGCGAGGATGTGGAGAACATCATTCTGCGGCTGCTCCAGGCGGCGGACTTTGACGTGCGCCGCGCGGAGATGGGTATCATTTACATCGATGAGATCGACAAGATCGGGAAGAAATCGGACAACGTCAGCATCACCCGCGATGTGTCCGGGGAGGGTGTGCAGCAGGCGCTGCTGAAGATCCTGGAGGGAACTGTCTGCAACGTGCCGCCGCAGGGTGGACGAAAGCATCCTCAACAGGAATACATACAGGTCAATACACAGAACATCCTGTTCATCTGCGGCGGGGCCTTTACGGGTCTGGAGCAGATCATCTCACGGCGCACCGGAAAGAACGTGATGGGCTTTGGGAGCCTGGAGGAGAACAGCCGCCGCAGCGTCGAGATGAAGGAGCGCGCGATCCTGCGCAAGGTGCAGCCGGAGGACCTGCTGAGCTTTGGACTGATCCCGGAGTTTATCGGGCGTCTCCCGATTCTCAGCTCTCTCGAACCGCTTTCAGAGGACGATCTCCTGCGCATCCTCGTGGAGCCGAAGAATTCGCTCATCCGCCAGTACAGCAAACTGCTCTCGCTGGACGGCGTGGAACTTCAAGTTACACGGGACGGACTGCAGGCCATTGCGGGGGCGGCGATGAGACGGGGCACGGGCGCCCGGGCGCTGCGCTCGATCTTCGAAGAGATCATGCTGGAGATCATGTTCGAAATCCCAGGCCGCGACGACGTGAAGACGGTGGTGATCAACCGCAACGTCGTGGAGGAAGGGAAAGCGCCGGCGCTGAAGAAAGTGCGGCGGAAAACACAGGATGCGGCGTAGGGCTTACTTTCCGAGTTCGAAGAGGTAGGCGAGGAGGTCCTGGCGCTGCTGTTCGGTCATCCACGCGGTGAGACCTTCGGGCATGAGAGTGCCGGTATCGGTGCGGTCTTTGATATCGGCTTTGTTCACGCTCTGTGTCTCCCTGCCGCCGGGCGGGAGGATGGTGAGCGTCTTGTCGTTTTCATCACGGGTGTAGCCACTGAGGATGCGGCCGTCTTTGGTGGTGGCGGTGGTGAGGAAGAAGCCCTCTTTGATTTGACGCTTGGGCCACAGAAGGGATTCGGTGATCAATTCCGGGGTCATGCCGCGACCGATGGCGGTGAGGTCGGGGCCGGTAATGCCGCCTTCGATGCCGACCTTGTGACAGCCGGTGCAGGCGGCCTGGGCCATCCGGAAGATGTCGCTCCCGCGTTTGGCGTCGCCGGAGGCTTTGGCGGAGGCGACGAGTTTGGCGACGGTTTCCGGACTGTAGGTCAGCGCAGCCGCCGCGGGAGTCATGCCTGCGGCTTTCTGAAGAACGGCCAGCAGTCCAGGAGCACTGTGTCCTGCGGTGGCAAGCGTGGCGATGAGAGTGAGAGCCGTGTCTTTGTCCGGCGGCTTTGCCGTCATGGCCGTCGTTAGCTGAGTGGTGCCTCCGTCCCGGGAAAGGAAAATACGAAGGATGCCCGGCGCATCGGCCTGAGCGGCATAGGTGAGCACGATCGCTGCCTCCTCCGCGGCCAGCGGGAGATCGAGAGAGGCGAGCGCGCTGAGAGCGGCTTCCTGCACCTGTGGCTTCTTTGCCGCTTTGACGATGCTTGCAAACTCCGGCGCGGCTTCCTTGCCGGCCAATGCGGCGAAGACTGGAAACGCTTCGATTTGGTATTCCAGCATCAGTTTATGAACAGTCTCGCGGTACCCGTCCGGCTTGAATGCCTGGAGCACGTCGAGAGCGGCAGCGCGGGATGCCGGCTCGGTGGAGTTCAGCCATTCCCGGAGAACACCGGATACCTTTTCAGGCAGGGGCAGATCCGGAGCGAGTCGCTTTCGCGCGGCCAGCGCCGCGCCCCATTCCGGAAGCGGATTCGTCCCGTCAAATACGGCCGCCACGTCCGCGGCGGAAGCGCCTTCGATGATCATGCCGGTATAAAGCGCGCGGGCCTGCGCGCTGAGGTCCTCCCGTTTCAGAATCCTGTTTAAAACCGCAGAGAGGTTTTTCGCGCCATCCGTCTGGAGCACGAAGGCAAGATGGGAGGGACTGCCGTCGAAGGTCAGTTTTCCGGATTCCAGAGCCGGCAGCCACCAGGGCTTTAAGGCGCGGACGGTATTGGCGAGGGCGTAGTCGATGAACCGGTCACGCGGATGGTCGAGCGCGCCGCAGGCGATTTCCATACTGACCGGGCTTTGCAGATAACTGGCGGCGACGACGGCTTCCAGGCGGACGCGCGGATGGGGATCATTGATCATGTTCGCGAGTCGCTTTTCCGCGTCCTCTTCATCGTCCGGAGAAATGGCGGCGTGATCCGCGAAGCCGCGCTGGAACCAGACACGGACGGCAAATGCGCGCAGCCGTGCGTCTTCACTGCCGAGGCACTTGGAGAGTAACTGATCCCCGATTGCCTCATGGGCGGCCTGCACACCCAGCGCGGCATAGAGCAGCGCGGAAGTGGCTTCCGGCTTCAAGGCTTCGGTTTCCAGCAGCTTCACGGCGTCATCCTTGAAGAAGAGCAGACGCTTCGCCTGGTCGCGCACCCAGCGTTCGGGCGAAAGCAGTTGTGCGATGAGCTGCGGCGCCTCCATTTTCTCCAGTTCCGGGCGTTTTGTCAGGGGGCGGCCTTTCGCGGTGAGGCGCCAGAGACGGCCATGCGTTTTGTCCCGGTTAGGGTCGCGATAACTCGCCTGGTAGTGCCCGATGACAGGGTTGTACCAGTCGCAAATGTAGAGCGCGCCGTCCGGCCCGGTCTGCACGCCCAGAGGCCGGAAAGCGGTGTTCGATGATGTCAGGAGCGGGCCGAGGTCCTCCGTTTTGAAACCGCTGGCGTCCTCCACCGGTTTGAAAAACTGCACCTGATTGGCGAAATAGACCGGCTTGCAGAGCACGCCGCTGAGTTCCGGCGGGAGATGGGAACTGCTCACGTATTCCATGCACATGCCCTTCACCTTTGAAACGGCGAGAGAGCCGATGTCATAGTAACTGGGCGGATTGGGCCATGTGCCGAGGCCGGGAGTGGTGTAGAAGCCCGGCGTATTGTCGGCGGCGCAATGGAAGACCTGGCCCCAGTCGTCGAATGTAACGCCCCAGCAGTTCGCGCCCGCCGCCGCGTTCCCGAAAAATCCCTGGAGCTTCCACGTGCGCGGATTGAAGCGCCAGAGCCCCGCGCGATCAAAGCGCACGATGCCGTGAGGCGTCTCGATGCGGGAGAAAATGTGCAGACCCTGACTGAACCACAGACAGCCGTCCGGTCCCCAGCGCAGAGAGTTGATCATCTGGTGCGAGTCACCTGTGCCAAAGCCGGAGAGGATCACCTCGCGTTCTCCCGCTTTGTCGCTGCCGTCGTTAGGGAAGAAGACGAGTTGAGTGCTTTCGCAGACGTAGACGCCGCCTTTGGTGAATTCGATGCCCATGGGCATCGTGAGTCCTTCCGCGAAGCGGGTGAATTTGTCCGCTTTGCCGTCGGCATTCGTGTCTTCGCAGATGAGGATATAGTCGGAGGCCGGGATGCCCGGCGTGAGTTGCGGATAGTTGGGCGAGCAGGCGGCCCACAGCCGGCCGCGCTCGTCCCAGCGCATGGAGAGGGGTTTGACGAGGCCGTCCGCTTCGCTGGCGAAAAGGTTTACATCGAAACCCTCACGCACTTTGAAGGTGGCGCGTTCCTCCTCAGGCGGGAGCGGGACCGGTTCCGGAGGCGCACCTGAGGCAAGGAAGGGTTTCGGAGCGATGCGGGAGGCGAGACGCTGGATGACATCGTCCGCATCGCGGAGCAGCGGCTTATAGCGCTCCAGTTCCTTTGCCATCGGAGGATGATTGCCGATCCCTTTGCCGAAAGGCTGCTCCGTTCGGTCGCTGTAGGCAAAAGCCCAGTTCATGGCCTTCCAGCAATCGTGCCACAGGGTATTCTTTTTGCGGATGGACCTGAGCATTCCCTCGTATTCGTCGACGGGTTGTTTCGGCAGGCCGAGCGCTTCCGTCAGCATGTCACGGTAGTTCCGGAGGGCGGGACCGGTGAGGTGAACGCCGTTGGACGTGCGTTCGAAAGGACCGCCGGCGGGCTTGAAGGTTCCTTCAAGCGCCGGCCAGTCGAGAACGAGGGCCCCGCGCTGAGCGGCGAGGGATTTCAGGATGCCGCCCAGCCGCAGCAGCCGGTCGTTGCGGGAGGTATTGTCGGGAGCGCCGCTGCCCGCTTTGGGAATGTCGAAAGGGACCGGCAGCATCACCACCAGTCGCGGAGTGACCGCTTTGAATTCGTCCAGCAGCGCAATGCTGGCTCTGGCAAAAGCCATGTCATCGTGCCCTGTGTCCAGCGCTTCCATCTGGCCGAACCAGGTGAAGATGCAGGTGGCATTCACGGCATCGAACTGGTCCTTCCATGAACCAAAATTTTGATCCCGCCACTGTTCGTAAACCGTATCCCCCTCCCAGGCCATGCTGCGGAAGCGGGGTTTTTGTTCCTTCGCAGCCAGGGCGAGGGAGGCCTCGAACTGGCCATTCTCCGCCAGCCGCACCATGTTCGTGCCGCCGGTGAAGACGATGACCTCGTTAGGGCGAATCTCAAACTTCCCGTCCTTGAACGGCTCCCGCGGCGGGGCGGGAAGCGGATCGGCAAACCGCTGCTGAACCGGCACCGGCGGCTTTTGTGCGAGGGCGGCGACGGCGGTTCCCAAACCCAGGACGAGGGACAGTAATTTCATGAACGAAAATACTGACAAGCGGGGGAGGAAATTGCGAGTTTTTTAGCGGATGGCTCCGGTATTTTGCGGGAGGCGCGGTGCCCGTCTACTCATGGCGGGAACACGGCTGGCAGGAATTCAGGAACGGAAAGTGCTGCGTCCGCACCTCACTTTGCCTTTGGCTTTGCCGCCAGGATGATGACCTCGGTGGCATAGCCTGGCGAGGTAATGCTGGGCGACATCTCGATCCGCACGCGAACCCGCTGGCCGGCCTGCAGGTCGGCGAACTGGCGCGGACCTTCCGGGTGGAGGTGACTTCCCGGTAGACGCAGTCCTCCAGCACGGGAAATGTTAGTCTTTCCGGAGCCTTGCGGCTTCCGGATTTGGCATCCACGACGAAGGTGGCCACTTTCTTTTTGCCGTCCGGAGCTTCGACGGTCGCCTCTCCGCGCACGGTCCTGCCCTGGGCCAGCGCGGTTGAATGGAGGGAAAGAAAAAACGTGGCGGCGATGAAAACACCCCAAAGGATGCGCGACCGGTGGAGAAGAGATTCTGCATTCATGGTAAAATCAGCGCTCGCTTGGCGCAGCTTTACCATAGTGTCCGGGGGGCGGGCAATCTTTTGGAGCGAGGGCTGCGGCACGGCGGAGGCGATGCGACTTCTGCTGCGGGACAGCAGACTCACCCTTGCAGTAGACTCGCGGATGCGCGCTGGTGATTATCCAATGGAAGAGGAATCCGGGGCGGTTGCAGCAGGCTCTGCTGGTTCCGGAGCGGGGAGCGCGGGCTCCGGTGCGGAAAGTTCCGGCTCCGCCGGTTTTGCCTCATCCCGGCGGGGACGGGGAGGACGGGCGGAGAGGTCTCTTTTGAGGCGGCGGTTTTCCTCGCTGACGGCGAGGAGGTCCGAGCGAAGCTGATCCGCAATCCGGCGGGCGGTCGCGAGTTCAGCGCCGGCGGCGACGTTCGCGGCGCTGGCAGCCCGGGTGGCGGCGAGGGTGGATTCGAGGCCGGTAATGCGTGTGTTGGCGGTGGCGAGGTCGCGGCGGACTTTGTTCAGGCTGCCCTCGGCGGAACGGGCGGCCCCACGGGCTTTGTCGGCTGCGGCGCGGGCCTCGGCGAGTTCCGGGGAAGGGCCGGACTTTTGGGACTGGAGCGTGATGGCGGCGGACTCGAGTTGAGCGTTGCGCGCCCTCACGTTGTCGAGTTCCCGGCGGAGCGCTCCGTTTTGAGCGAGGATGGCGTGGTATTCCGCCTGGGCCTTGGCGGCTCCCTCGCGAATGGCGGCGAGCGCGGTATCGCTCGCGACGGCGGTGACTTGTGCGCGGGCCTCCGCCAGTTTCGCGCGCAGTTCCGCAACCTCGGCCGTGGCGGAGGATTCCAGACGGCGGGATTCCCCGAGTTGCTTCTGCAAAGCGAGGACGTTCTCGGCGTCCGGCGATGCGCTCCCCCCCGCGCGGGCGAGGGCCGCTTCGGCTGCGGCGGCGCGGGCACCGGCCTGTGCTTCCGCGGTGCGGGCGGCCTTGAGATTCAGTTCCGCAGCGGCGAGGGCATCGATGGTTTTCTGGTGCTCACTCTCACGCTGATTGGAGCGTTTGTGAATGGCATCGGCGGACGCGATGCGCGCGCGGAGGGAATCCAGTTCGCGCAGGGCACCGTCGCGGGCGGCTGCCGCGGCGGCAAGTTGCTCCTCAAGTGAAGTCAGGTCAGTTTCCATGGGATCGGGGGGTGCCAATGCATGGCGCAGAGGGCTGCGCCTTGTCAATTCCCCGTTGGCAGAGAACCCGGGCCTGCTTTCGGTCGGAAATGGTGCGGTTTCCTGTTCAAAACATCCTGTTCGACTGGTCCGGCACGCTGGTGGATGACCTGCCTCCCGTGCTGGAGGCCACGAATGCCGTGATGCGGGCATTTGGCGGGCGGGAATTGACGCGCGATGAATTCCGGCGGGAGTTTCGCCTGCCGTTCATGCACTGGTACGGAGAGGTGCTGCCCGGAGTGAGCGGAGAGGATTTGGGCCGCGTCTTTCTTGCAAACTACGGCGCGTCGAAACACGAGGTGACGGTACAGCCTCACGCGCGGGAGTTTCTGGAGAGCTGTGCGGCGGCGGGCCGGCGGATGTTCGTCCTGAGCAGTACCCACCGCGAGGCGGTGGAGCGGCAGGCGGGATCGCTGGGCCTCAGCGGGTATTTCGAGCACATTTACGCCGGGGTGCATGACAAGCGCGAGCAGATCACCGGCATCCTCGAGGAGCGTTCGCTTCCCCCGGCGGAGACCGTGCTCATTGGGGATATGCGGCACGATATCGATGCGGCCAGGGCGGGCGGGATCGCCTCGGTGGCGGTGCTCACCGGCTATGAATTCGGGGAAACCCTCGCCACGGCGGGCCCCGATTTGATCGTGAGTGACTTCGCGGAACTCCAGGTGCATTTTCCAGGTGATCGCGGCGGATGAGGCCCCATCCATGCAGCGGGTTGCATTTTTCCGGGAAAATGCGACAAAAGCAGCACTTCACGGTGCGGTACGAGATTTGCGCCCTGAATGAACGACCCCGGAAGCCATGATCGGCGAACTCATCAAAATCAAGCCAGAGCAGCTCGCCGCCACCCCCGGCAAGAGGCGGAAAAAGGCATTTTTCAAACGGCGCTGGGTGCATGTCGTCCTGATCCTGCTGCTGCTGGGAGCCCTTGCTGGCTGGCTCGGAGTGAAGGCCTACCTGCGACCCTTCGAAGAGAAGGCGGAGACCTACGATCTCGCCCAGGTGCCGCTCCTGGAGCAAAGCAGCATCCTTTACGACCGGAACCACGCGGAAATCGGCAGGCTCGCGAACGAGAACCGGGTGATCATTCCCTA
>DATAIE010000981.1:0-2391 GCA_036262875.1 Verrucomicrobiales bacterium | reverse complement strand
AACTGGGCCTTCCTTGACACAGCGCGCCGCCGCCAACTCGTGGAGGCCGCCGGCGCGCGCGCGGAGGCCCGTGTGGCCGTTTATGAGCAGACCGTTCTCCTCGCTCTCGAGGACGTGGAAAATGCGCTCACCGACTATGGCCGCGAGCAAACCCGGCGCGGCGATCTCATCACCGCGGTGAAGGCAAGTGCGGATGCCGCCTCGCTCGCCCGTCAGCGGTTCGAACAGGGCGCGGCGGGATTCCTCGAAGTCCTCGACGCAGAGCGCGTGAAGCTCCAGGCCGAGGCCTCTCTCGCAGAGAGCGATACCCGGAGGGCGACGGACTTCATCGCCGTCTTCAAGGCGCTGGGCGGCGGATGGAAATCGTGAATGTCCCCTTTCGCCCAAATGGCTGTTGATGGCCCTGAGTCCGGGGCCACGATGGCGTTCCTGACAAAATGATGCGTCCTCTGCACTTGCTGCCGCTCCCGCTTCGCCGGGTGTTTTCCTTCTGCGTGCTGCTGCTCTCCTGCGGCCTGAGCGCCTGCTCCCTGGCTCCGGCGAGACTGCAGCGCGGGATGGCGACCCGTGCCGCGGGTGAGTCGTCAACGACGACAAACACCCCCGCCGCGTGGAAAAAATGCTTCGATCTGGTGGAGTCCCGTTCCGACAGCCCGGAGGGCCGCCGTGCGCTCCTGCGGCTCATCGAGGCCGGACGCGCCCGGCTGGCCGGCCATCCTGGCATTACCGCGGTGGACCTCGCACCGGGCCTCCGCGTGACCTTCCGCCCGGGCAGCACCTCCACGTTTGCTTATGACTATTTTGAGGAACTGATTCCCGCCGCAGACACGCGGGTGGCGGGCCTCACCAATCACCGCCGCGACGGCACCGGATTGCCTTTGATCGGCCGCCGGGCCAATACCGGGCGCGAACCCATCGAGGCTTATTACCCTCCGGAGGCCATCACCCGGCCCGTCACCGCCGTGGCCGAGGTGCGGCGCAAAGGCGGGGCGGAAATCCTAACAATTACACTCTACTGCCCGCTGTGCCATGAAACCGTGCAGGTTCACGGCAAACAAAAGCCCCTCGCGGCGGAGATCACCGCTCCATGGGCGGCTCTGCTGGAGCGCGCGGGACGTCTGCGCGCCACGGCCCTCACCGGTTTTCTGAAAAGCCGCGCCGACCGGAAACCGCAGCTCTATCTCATGGAGCCCTACGATCCGCGCCGCGAGCCGCTCCTGCTGGTGCACGGCCTGCTCTCCACGCCGCTGGCATGGGCGTCACTCACCAATGAATTGTGGGCCGATCCCGCCATCCGGCGGCGCTATCAGATCTGGCACTATCATTATCCCACGTCTGCGCCGTTCCTTTACTCCGCCAGCGTTTTCCGCCGGCAGATCGCGGAGGTGCGGCGCATGCTGAAGGCGCAGACTCACCGCGAAGTGCGGCCCCTCACCATCCTCGCCCACAGCATGGGCGGGCTCATCACCAGGACACTGATCTCCAGTTCCGGCCCGAAAATCTGGAACACCGTCATGGTGATGCCTCCCGGGCAGTTGCAGGCCACGCCGGAGGACATCGCGGCCACGAAACGCATCCTCGAGTGGAAAGCCGACCGGCAGGTGAAGCGGGTGGTCTTCATCTGCGTGCCGCACCGGGGCAGCCCCTTTTCTCAAAGCATCGCCGGACGCATCGGCACTGCGCTGGCGCGGCCTCCGGAGGAATTTGCCAGTCTCAGCGCGAGAGTCGCCCAGGGGAATCCGGGCTCCGTGGGGACCGCCTTCCGCAAAACCCTGGGACATGGAAAGCTCACCAGCGTGCACACCCTCTCGCCCGCGCATCCCGTCCTGGCCGCCATGAACTCCCTGCCCGTGGCTCCGCGGGTCGCGGTGCACTCCATCATCGGCGACCGCGGGCGGCGCGGTCCGCTGGAGGCCAGCTCAGACGGTTTTGTGCCCTACACCAGCAGTCACTGGCCCGGAGCCGTGTCCGAGAAAATCGTCCCTTCCGGTCACAGCGCCACGCGCCACCCGGAGGCCATCGCGGAGATCATCCGGATTCTGAAACTGAAGTGACCGGGAAGTGCGTTCGGGGCGAAGCGTGATGCCCCGGATGAACCGAATTCACGGCCTCTGCCTCCCTGCGGTTCGATCGGAGGTGGACTTTTTGTCTTTTTTGTGGAGGCTGGAGGAACCCGGCATGAAATCAGCCCTGGATACCTATTTCCGGTATTTCCCTGTCAGCCCGACGGACGAGGACTGGGGGATCTATGTGACCACGGCAGGATATGTGAATGTGCCGCCGGGCGGGAGTTATCCGCCGCCGGGCCATCCGGAGGGATACGAGTTCTTTTACCAGAAAGGGCGCGTTCTGCACGAGTTCCAGTTGCACTACATCACCCGCGGCGGCGGC
>DATAIE010000980.1:0-12279 GCA_036262875.1 Verrucomicrobiales bacterium | reverse complement strand
TCCTTCTTCACGCGCTGCAGGGTGCGCATCTTCGGGAGGTATTCCCCCATCATAAATGACTCGCTAAGACGTTTGCTGGCGCTTTCCAGTTCATCTTTCTCAGCAAGATAAACGAAGGCTGTCACGCCCTCATCCACATCGCGGATGAATTCGCTGCTCAAGGCATCGAGAGCCGAAACGGTAGGCGTCGTGCCCGTGGTGCGCGTGAACATCTTCTCCACATCCGATCCCTCCTTCAGTCTCAACTCGCTGTCCCCGTCCTCATAGAGATTCCGGTAGAGCCGGCAGGCGAGAATGACGTGCTCAAAGCGCCGCTGTAAAAACAACTGCACGATCAGCGCCTGAAACTCGACCTTCGATTTTAATTCGCTCGCCGTCATCTTCGCCGCATTGGCCACCCGCGTAGCGTCGATCTCGATCATCTTTTTGATGTCCTGCGCCGACCGGGAGTAATTGGCCACGTCCTTGGTGACGACCGTCGGCTTTTCTCCCTTCCCCTTTCCGGGGGTGACTTCCATCTTCTGCCGTGTCTGCTCGGCATCGCCCGCCACTTCCATATTCCATCCGAGGTCCCGCAGTTCGGCCTGGAGCTTCCGGTTTCGTGTCAGCAGTTTTTGCTCATGGCGCTGATGCAGCACCACTCCATAGACCGCCTGCGCGATGGAGTCGCACAGCCTTGCATCGATCGGAAAATCGGCCGCCTTCACGAGGCAGCGCATCGTTTCGGCTACGGCCGGTCCGCCCGGTCGGCTGGGCGACATCGCTTTCATGGCGTTGAGGAGCAGGTCGCGATACTCCTTGTCCTGCGGCCCGCTTTCCTCCGGTGCGGCGAGATACTTTTCAAAGCGGGCGCGAAAGAGCCGGTTGTTCGTGATGTTCCAAACCTTGCCATCCCACTGGGCCGTCTCCGAGCCCGGATCCATAAAGGGGACATCGTTGCCCAGCAGCGACTTTGGCTTCTGCGGCTGGCCTCCGTTGTTGATGATCGTCGTGTTACCGCTGTTGTTCCCGGAATTGGAAGCCGGATCAGGAGCATCCACCACCTGGGCCTGCGCGAGCGCAGCCGTCAGCGGGAATAAAAGGGTGCAGAGTTTTTTCATGTGCAGATTGAGGCGGGGACTTGAAAGGGATCGCAGCGTTTTCTCCAGGGACAGCTTACGTTTTGCGAATATCACGGGCCTGGAGCACGCCGAGGCGGTCCACCAGCACGCTCATCTCGAATTCCTGACCGATTTGAATATTCATGGTGTTGTCACCCGGCACCACCACGGGGACCGGCAGCGGCTTTGCCGAGCCCTCCTGTTTGACCTCCATGCTGAAAAGGCGCGACCCGTCACTGCCAAAGCGCAACTGCCGCTCAATTGTCCCGGTGATCACATAGGTACCCCCGCGCATGCCGATGTAGTTCTTCTCGTATTCGCTCGCTGAGAACGGGTTGCCCGTCATGCGGTCCTTTTTGTCACGGGTAAAAAACCAAAAACCCCCACCCGCGAGAGCGAGAAAAGCGACGGCACCGGCAAGGTGCATTGGCTGAAGACCGGAACGGCGGCGGGCCATAGATTGGGAATGAAAGTTACTGAAGTAGAAATAATCCGCGGGGAGAGGAATGTCCAAGGCACAAAATTTGAAACGTCGTGAAATTTGGATTAAAATTCAGGCCGCCATTTCCTAACGAAACAATTCCCGATGAAGCCGGCCTGAATCCGCCCGCAGCCTCCTGCGGTTGACCTTCGCTGCCCCGCGCCGATGGTCACTTGCCATGAAACACCCCCTTTTTCTTGTCGCGGCAACAGCCCTCGCCTGCCAGTTGCTCGTCTCCTGTGAGCCAAAGCCGGGAACCACCGGCAGAGGAGCCGCGCCCCCTCCCGGGGTTCCGGAAAGCGGGTGGAAAGTGACTCTCCAGTCATCATCGTGGCGAATCTCCGGCTTCCAGGCCGACAAAGACCTCAGCGGGATCGCGGCATGGGATGCTGGGCATTGTCTGATCTGCACGGACGAGGGGCGCCTCATCCAGTCGGGAATCATGGACCGCGGCGCACACCGGATCTCCGCGGCCACGACCATTCAACTGCTGCCGGGAATGCCGGGTGAAAAAGAGGCGGATGCCGAAGGTGTGGCCGTTTCACACGAGGAAGGCTGCTATTATGTGACCGGCTCGCACGGGGTCGGTAAAAAGAAGGGCGAGTTTCAGGAGTCCCGCTGCCAGGTGGTCCGTATTCCGATCGACCGGACCACAGGCGAGCCGCGCCAGGACGGTGTCCGCTACGCCAGCCTCATGCCCTGGGTCCGTTCCAACCCTGAGCTGGCAAAATATGCCGGGCAGCCGCTTCAGATGAACGGTTTCAATATCGAAGGGCTGACCATGAAGGGCGGGAAGCTGTGGTTTGGAGTTCGCGGACCTAACGAAAACGGGGATGCCTTTGTCATCGAAGCCGAGCCGCAATCGATCTTCAATGGAACTCCGGCCGCGAGACTCCACCGGTTGAAGGTGGGACCCCTGCAGGGCATCCGGGAAATTGCTGCATTGAAGAACGGCTTTCTCATTCTCACGGGCAATGCCTGCGCCGAGCCGTCCAAGGAATTTCCAACATCGCTCGCCCCCCCGCATGATCAGACCTTCCGGTTTTACTTCTGGAATCCCGGAGGCAGCCCCTCCACGACGTTTGTCGGCGATCTGCCATCCCCGTCTGCAAAGGCCGAGGGCGTGCTCGTTCTGGAGGATGCGGCGGATCACATCGATGTGCTGGTCATCTTTGACGGTGCGTCCGGAGGCGGACCGAAGGCCTATCGCCTGACGAAGTCCTGACACATGCTGGAAATCCTGGATTTGAAGCTCCCGGTGGATCATCCGCCGGAGGAAATCGCCGCCTCGGTGGCTGTCGTACTGAAGGCCCCGCATGGCGAGGTGCTCGATATCAAAGTCCACCGCCGGGCCATCGATGCGCGCCGCGGCAGGGTCTTTTTTATCTATACTCTGCACGTCACCGTACGCGATGAGGCGGCGGCGCTCGCGAACTTCCGCCGCGAGATGGCGAAGGTGCAGGTGTATGAGGAGCGGAAATATGCGGAACTGAACGGCATCCTTGTTAGAGAAAAACCGCCCGCCTTCCGTCCGGTGGTCGTGGGCACGGGGCCGTGCGGGCTCTTCTGTGCGCTGCTCCTGGCCCGGAAGGGCTGGAAACCCGTCGTGCTGGAACGAGGCAAGGCGGCGGGGCCGCGCGCACGGGACGTCACCGGTTTCTGGCGTCGCGGACTGGAATTCAATCCCGACAGCAACGTCCAGTTTGGCGAAGGCGGCGCGGGAACGTTTTCCGATGGAAAACTATACACTCAAATACGCGACCGCGAACACCGCATCCCGTGGATTCTGGACGAGATGGTCAAAGCCGGTGCTCCGGAGGACATCCTGCTCAAGGCCCGCCCGCACATCGGAACGGACCGGCTGATCAAAGTGGTGCGCCGCATTCGCGAGGAAATCCAGGAGCTGGGCGGCGAGGTGCGGTTCGAGTGCATGATGGAGGAACTGCTCCTGACGGACGGACGCGTAAGCGGTGTCAGACTTCGCGGCGGCGAAGAACTGGTGACGGACCGCGTGATCCTTGCCGTCGGGCACAGCGCCCGGCCCACCTTTGAAATGCTGCACCGGCTGGGCGTGGAGATGGAGGCAAAGCCGCTTTCAATCGGCGTCCGGGTGGAACATCCGCAAAAACTCATCGATGCCACACAGTATGGCCGCTGGGCGGGAGACGAACAGCTCGGGGCGGCTCCGTACAAATTCGTGCATCACTGCCGCACCGGTCGTGCCGCTTACAGTTTCTGCATGTGCCCGGGCGGGCTGGTGGTCGCGGCTTCGAGCGAACCCGGAGGCGTCGTTACTAACGGGATGAGCAGCTATGCCCGCGCGGAGGCGAATGCGAATTCCGGATTCATGGTCGATGTCAGTCCGGAGGACTACGGCGGCAGCGGCCCGCTGGCCGGTATCGCCTTTCAGCGGATGTGGGAACAGCGCGCCTTTGCCGCCGGCGGCGGGGGCTACCGCGCGCCGGTCCAGACCATCGGCGATTTCCTGGCAGGCCGGAACACGAAGGAACTGGGCAGCGTCCCTTCGTCCTACGAACCGGGGGTAACTCCCGGTGATCTCCGGGAGTGTCTGCCGCCCTATGTGGTTTCCACGCTGAAGGAGGCCATTCCGGCCATCGAACGGCAGTTGCGCGGCTTCGCGAATCCGGAGGGGGTGCTCGTCGGCGTGGAAACGCGGAGTTCCTCCCCGCTCCGCATCAATAGAGACGCGGAAACGTTTGAGAGCGTCAGCACACCCGGACTTTTTCCGGCGGGTGAAGGTGCGGGTTATGCCGGCGGCATCATTTCCGCGGCGGTCGACGGAATGAAAGTGGCTGAGTGCATTCTGCGCCGGGGCGCGTAGTATCCGGAAACGGCATGCGCATCATCCACCTCACTCCCGGCACCGGCAACTTCCACTGCGGAAGCTGCCACCGCGATAACTGGCTCATGAAAGCCATGCGGAAGCGGGGACACGATGTGACGATGGTGCCTCTCTATCTGCCTCTGGTCACCGACGGGGATTCCGCCAATCCGGAGCTTCCGGTCTTCGCCGGCGGCATCAACCTGTTCCTCAAACAGAAGATGCCTTTCTTCCGCAAGGCCCCGCGCTGGATGCACCGCATCCTTGATGCGCCGGGCATTCTGCGATTCGCCGCCAATCTCATGGGCATGACCAGCCCCCGTCAGTTGGGAGAGATGACAGTGGAGAGCTTCCGCGGAGTCAGCGGCAAGCAGGCTTCGGACTGGCAAACTCTGATCGACTGGATTGGGAAAACAGGAAAACCGGACATCCTTTCACTTTCCAACGGCCTGCTGAATGGCCTCGCGGTCGCCGCGCAGCGCGAATTGGGTGTGCCCGTGGTTTGCAGCCTCCAGGGTGAAGACTCCTTTTTGGATACACTCCCCGATCCATGGCGGGAGGAAAGCTGGAACCTCTTTCGGGAAAACAGTTCCGCAGTGACCCGCTATATTGCCACCAGCGAGTACTACGCCGCCACGATGCGCCGGCGGCTGGG
This sequence comes from Verrucomicrobiales bacterium, assembly GCA_036262875.1. Classification (GTDB taxonomy): domain Bacteria; phylum Verrucomicrobiota; class Verrucomicrobiia; order Verrucomicrobiales; family V1-33; genus V1-33. The sequence continues at coordinate 7,201 of DATAIE010000980.1, read as the reverse complement.
AGTGCCGGAGGAACAAATGGCCTGCGTCCGGAACGGCGTGGACCTCACCGGCTATGACCTCCAGGAGTCGGCTCCAAAGATCCCCGTGATTGGTTATCTCGCCCGCCAGTGCCACGGAAAGGGCCTTCACACGCTGGTGGATGCCTTCATCCTTCTCGCGCCAAAGCTTCCCCAGGTCCGTCTCGCAATAGCCGGCACCGCCACCTCGATGGACAAAAAGTACATCGCCACCCAGCAGCGGAAGCTAAAGGCCGCGGGCCTTTGGAATCGCGTCTCGTGGCAGCGGAACCTGACTGTGCCGGAGAAAATGGCGCACTTGAAATCGCTGACCGTACTCAGCGTTCCCGCCACCTACGGTGAGGCCTTCGGCTTGTATGTGGTGGAGGCTCTCGCCTGCGGCGTTCCAGTCGTCGAGCCCGACCACGCCGGTCTCGGTGAACTGCTTCGCGCCGTTGGCGGCGGTCTCCTTTGCATTCCGGACGATCCCGCGTCGCTGGCGGAAAGGCTGACTGAAATCATCACAGATCCGGCCATGCGTGACTCTCTCGCAGAAGAGGGACACACTGCGGTCCTCTGCGAATTTTCAGCGGAACGGATGGCTCAGGATTTCGAACGCGTCTGTGAGGACGCCCTGAACACAAAGACGGGGGCTGACCGGGCCGCAGCCTTAAACTGAGAGCGGCACCTCATAATATTCGAGCGCCCACTCCTTCATATACCGCACACGGGAGGGGCGAATACAGTAAACAATGAGCGCCGGGTTGTCCGGCGTGCCGAGATAACGGCGCAGCAGCGGATTCGAATTCCAGATGCCGGCAAGAAGCGCGGAATCCGTGACTACTTCCGCCACGCCCGTGATACGCACCTGATCGTGTCCTTCATCGAGATAGCAGAGCTCCACGAGCGGGTTTGCCGCGATCTCAGCGGTTTTGCCATAGCTCCGCAGATTGGCAACATACACAGTGAAGCCATCCACTTTCACCGGGGAAACCGGACGCACGCGCGGCTGATCCCCGCTGACAGTGGCCAGCATCGGAAACCGGGCGTTTGCCATGACCTTGCGGGCAATGGCCGGGAGTTCGTCAGGCGCCGGAGCGGGGGGCGGATTCATGGCTCCTCACGGACGGATGCCGATCACCTCACGGCAGTACTTCATGCTGCGCTCGAGTTCCGCCTTTTGATAGTCCTGCTCGGACTTCTTTTTGTCCCCGGTGGCTTTGAATGAAGGGATGGCCTTCCCTTTCCGTGCGATCGCAAGAAAACGGGCGAACTCCGCCGGACGAATCTTCTCATAGGCCGGCCAGAATTCCGGTTTCAGATACGGCAGTCCGTGGGAAAAGCCGCTGATGATTTCCAGGATAAACGGAGCAGTTGGACAAAGCTCCGCGTAGCGGCGCGCGTAGGCCTTCATGTCGATCAGGCCCTCTCCCATGGCCGTCCAGGCTACCTGGCAGCCGTCGGGGTCCTCCCAGATCACGGAATCCCGGATACCGCTGCATACAGTGTAGGGCCCCAGAATTTCGAGATTTTGCAGGGGATCCTCCAGCGCCCAGGTGGCATTGCCACTGTCGATGGTGACACCCACAAAGTCCCGGCCGGCCTCCTCCACAAGCGCCTGCGTTTCCCAGGCCTGCATATCGCCCGCATGGTTTTCGACGGCGATCTTCACTCCGGAATCCACGGCATAGCTCTTCACCGCGCGGAGCACCGCCACGGTGTCCTTCATTCGGGCATAGATTCCGCCAGGACTGCGCCGGTCCTCGCCGTGTCCCTGATAACAGCGCGCCACCGGTGAACCGACGGCCTTCGCCACACGGATCGTCAGTTTCAGCAGTTCCTCAGCGGTTCCCCACTTCCTGTTGAAGTTCTTCGCCGTGGGACAAATCCCGCCGGTGCCGGCGTAGAGGGCCACGCCCTTGTCCTTCGCGCGTTTTCCGATGTCGGCCAGATAGGCGTCGTCGAACTTCTCATACACATCCAGATCCGAGAGGAGGAGGGCATCGCTCTTCAGTTCCGCGGCATAGTCGATCAATTGCGGAGCCTTCCATTCGAGGGCGCGAATCGAGAAGTTATCGAATCCAAGGCGAAGCTTGACCTGGGACGCCGGTTCGGCGGCAACAGGGAGGGCCGTGGCGGCGGCAGCGGCGGCTGAGGTCATCATAAATGAGCGGCGGGTGTGCATGGTGATGCCATGCCTGTAACCGCTTCAATTTAAAAATGAACCCCAAATTGCAAACATTTGGCGGATGCCGGGAGAGCGGGGAATGTCCCCTGCCCCGCCGGGGCCTCCGTTATTTTTTCGCCCCCATCGCGCCCTTGGTCTGCGGAAGGATGACCTTGCCGAGATTGAAGATGGGAGAGTAGATCGCGTAGATGAGGAAGCCGACCATGACGCCCAGACAGATAATGGTGATCGGCTCAAGGATCTTGTCGATCTGGTTTCCGATGTTATCGAGCTCCTCTTCGTAGTCGTCCGCGATTTCCTCGAGCATGTCCGTGGAGGAACCGGTCTCACTGGAAAGTTGCATGAGGCCGGAGATGGACCGGCCATCCGCGCCCAGCAGGTGCGACTCCAGCAGGAAGGATTCGTGGAGCGAAAGTCCCTCTTCGATGTGTTTTTGCACAGCGGTGAAAAACTCGCGGTGCGTAATATTGGGTGCGCTCTCTCCGGTAATGCGCAGCGCTGTCGAAATACGAACGTTCGACTCGATGAGCATCGCGAGTGTACGGAAGCTCACCGCCGCCGAGGATTTGCGGACGATGTTGCCCACGGTGGGCAGTTTCAGCCAGAATCTCTGGATGCCCGGCCGGGCGTTGATCTTCCCCCAGTTTTTGAACAGAATGACGAGACCGATGATGGGAATGGCGACGAGGTACGGCTGCTTCAGCAAAATGTCCGACAGCGTCATCATGAACTTCGTGGCGCCCGGCAGTTCACTTTTGAACTGGGCGTAGAGTCCCTTGAGCGCCGGCACCAGGGTCATACTCATGGTAATGATCACGCCGACCCCGATGACGAGCACGATGGCGGGATAGATCATCCCCGACTTCAGCTTCTTCAGAATCTTCAGCGTCTTCTTCTGGCCTTTGGCGATCCGGTTGCAGACTTCGGGCAGCCGTCCCGCCTCTTCACCGGCCCGGACGAGAGCGAGCATCGCTTCGCCAAACAGTTCCGGCGAGCGCGCCATGGCATCACTTACCTTTTCCCCCTGACTGATTTGAGCGGCGATGTCGGCAATCACTCCCTTGTATCGCGGCGACTTCACACGGTTGGCCTGGAGCTCGAAGCTCTTGATCGTGGAAATGTTCCGCTCAAGGCACCGGGCCACACCGGAGAAGAGATTGACCCGGTCATCGAGACTCGGTTTTTTCACCGAGAGACGGTGGATTTTTTCGTCGGCACCCGTCACCGAGGTGATCTTCGCGACCTCGTTGGGAGCCTTGCCGGAGCCCACGAGGGCTTTGGCATCATCGTCTGTATCGACGATGATTTGCTGGCTTCGTCCGGAATTGACGTTCGTTAGGGTAACTTTTTTAAGCATGGCGGCAGGGTCGGTCAGCGGTGGTCGGCTACAGGTCGCAGCACATCGAGAGAGAGGGTTCGGGTGGAGGGGCTGCCGTAGGGCGTATAGGTGATGGAGACAGTGGCCTGCTCCACGGTTCCCTGGGCGATGCCTCCGTCACTGCCCATGCTGGTGTTCACGGGAGTGGAGATACTGTAGGACATGGCGAGCGGTGTTCCGCTTTCGCCGACGATGGCATCCTGCGTCTGTGTCAGGAGCACTGAGGAGGGAGTGACTCCCAGTTGCCACAGACGGGCGACGGCTTCCGCGTAGCGGATGGCGCAGGCCTGGCTGCGGGCCATCTCCTCCTGCTGCGTCATGGTCATGCTCAGCTTGGAGGCCGCACCTATCGCGGCGGCGATCAACCCGGAGGCGATCAGCACTTCGATCAGTGTGTATCCGGAGCGGGCGAACCTGGAATGCGGGCGGGCGGGTTTCATCGGCTTACCAGGTGTTGTCGGTGGTGGAGTTCGGAATCTTGTCCGGCATGATGGTTTCCACCCATGCGGCGCGCGGCGTCAGTTTGATCAATCCGCGGGTATCGGACTGCAGCGAGAGAGAGAGGCTTTTTCCCGTTCCCGGACCCGTGAGGGCGGCGTCCGTTTCAATGCCGCCGGCAACACTGATGTTGCTGACGCTTCCTGTGCCGGTGGAGAAAGTGAGCGGCGTATTCTCCGCAAGGAAAACCACGTTCCATTCACACGTCGTGTTGGTGTCCTCCACGATCACATTCACATTTTGCCCGGCAACGGTCCCGTTTTGCTTGATGGCGATGATCATGCGCCGCCCGCCCTGATTTTTCAGCCGGATGGTCGTCAGTTTCTTCGTGGAGGTGGTATCCTGAATGTACACCACGGCCATGGCGGGACGGTAACGTGCGTAGTTGGCAAAATTGGTGGGGTCCTGCCCCTGAATGACCAGTTCCGTGACTTCATTCTTGATGATCACGCTCGGAAGGTCGGCTGGGCTGGTGGAGCCGATGCAGGGTGTGACGGTCACAATGCCGGCACCGGGATTGGAGTAGCCGCGGGGATCGGTCATCGGCGTGGCGCCGCTGGTATTCTGAAGCGTCGCCGCACTGGTCGTGAGCACCTGAACGAGTGAATTCCCTCCATTCGTGCTGTCGTCGATCACATTCATTTTGCCCAGGTAGTCGGTCACTCCCCCAATGGCTCCGAAAGTAATCGGCACCCACGCAAGGTTGCTGGGAGGGAGATCGTTGCCAAAGAGATCCTTGGGCCGCAGATTCATGGTGCCGGGGCAGGCAACAAAACGGGCCGAGCGCGCCGTATAGTTGGCCGCGGCCAGGTCCGGCCGGAAATGCATCACCCGTCCGGAAACGCTGATGTTGCCCGCAACGATCGGATCCGCCGGAATCGCGATTTTCGATTTGTGAATGACAAGAAGATCCCCGCCCAGCGTCAGGCTTCGGCTGCGCACATAGGTTTTGAGATAGCTGGAACTCGCCGAGTAAGTGGGATCCAGTCTGCCGTTCACGTCAGTGAACCCAAGAGCCTTGGTGGTGGCGGTAACGTCCAGCATCTTCGAATAGGGATAGTCCCATGTCGGTGAAAACCCGTTCAGGCCCGCAAGCCGTGTGCTGCTGGCCATGGAGTATCCGCTCCACGCCGCCGTGGAGGTAACACTCCATCCGGAGAGAAGATCGGAAGACAGCCCGTCGGCATCACCGCTGGAGCACACCATGCGCTGGAGTGCGTACTCCTGGATGACGGACCGGCTGTTATAGGCCGCGATGCGTCGCCTGGTCGCGTGCTCCTCGATTTCAGCGGAGCGTCCCCGCTGCCCCAGCAGGCTGACCCACGTGCTGAACCCGATCGTGACGAATCCAATCACGATCAGCGCAAAGACAACCACGCCGCCGGTGGGCTTTTTTCGGAGATGAGAAGAAGTCCTCATGATACCTTGGGATCAAAATGCGGGAAACTGGGGAACCACGAAAACGTAGGACGTTTGTCCCTCGTGTTTTGCGAATGCCGCCTGAGGTGTTGTAGAGGCGTAGGTTGTCACCGTGGCACCCTTGAGACGGTTCACGCCCGGATCCGGCCACCACACAAGGTAGAAGGGCTGATTGGCCGCTTTCTTGTATTTATCCACTGCCGATTCGATGTACACCGCGCGATCAGCGCGCTCGAAATGAACGGCGGGGATGCCGGCATCGGTCACGCTGGCTTCGCGGTACACGACATCGTAGTAGTGCGTCAGGGTATCCGCCACATAGCGCCTTACGCTGGCAAAGACGCAGGGCACATCGGGAGCAGTGCTGACGTTCGCATTCACCGGCAGATCCACATAATCGATTTCATAAACAGCCCGGATCCACAGTTGAGTGTTGGATCCGGAAGGTTGCAGGAGGAAGATGGAGGCGTTGGTGACGGAGTTGGTGGTGGTCACCGTACTGGAGTCACCGGTATCCGGGTCTGTGACCGTCGTAGTGGTCGTCGCTGTATCCGGCGGTGCACCGCGGTAAGTGGTGAATACCTGGGCCGCAGAGGCCGTGTCCGGGTTGGCGAGCAGATAGGTCAGGAACGCAGCGGGAGTGTCGAGGGACTGTGGAAGACGTCCGTAAAGATTCAGTGTCCGTCCCCGGATGGTGTTGGCGTTGCCCCCGCGCGGGAGCACGAAGACGGCCACGCATTTCGATACCTCTTCGAGGAACATCGTCCTCATCACGTCGGCCTGCGAACAGCGGCCGAAGTTGGGAGCGGTATAGCTGTCCACCACGGTCAGACCGGAACCGGGATAGAAGTTGTCCCCCAGTCCGGCCGGCAGCGTGACCTCCTGAAACGCACCCACAGTGCGCTGGTTCTTCGCCACCACCCGGAATGCAAGGGCTCCGGAGGTAAAGACCACGGCTCCGACCGCAGCCACCAGCATGAGTTCAAGGAAGGAGAAGCCGCGGGGCGGCCGGCGGCGGGCTTTTCCTGAATGTTGAGATCGCATGTAGGGCAGGTCGATTGACCCCGGTTATTTTTTGGGTGGACCTGCGGGAGTGACGGCGGTCTCTTTGGGCGGAGTGCTCAAATCCGGATCAGCCTGCACAGGATCCTCGGGATTCCCCGGGGGCACCGCATCGCCGGGAGCCGGTGCGTTGGGTGCGGGCGGCGGAGGAGCGTGCTGCGCGTTTTCGAGCGCTTCCTTCTGCGCCCGCTCATTTTCGCTGAGCGCGGTGTCGGGATTCGTATCGCTGCCGGGAGGCAGGTTATCGACAATGCCTGAGGGATTCGGGAACACACTCTGCGCGGGGGGAAGCGTTTTACCGCTGTCATCGACGAGGTACGTCTGGGCGTTTTGTCCCGTGGTTTCCTCAGAGGCGAGGATCACCTGCACCTTCGGTTTCAGATCGATCTTCTTCTGGATCTTGCGGGGAGCGGTCACGCCATCGCCCACATCCTCCACCCAGGCGATCTCCAGCATGTTCTCGTCCACCCGCATCACCCGGAGGATTTGCGTTTGGCTTGGAATGACAGGCGGAATGGTTTGACCGGTTTCGAGCGTGAGGCGGCCCAGCGTGACCATACGCTTGTCGCCGAGCTTCATCATGCCCGTGACCTGCAACTTTTCGAAAAACGCGCGCAGTTTGCTTTCTTCCGTTTCCACCTGTTCGGTGGGCTTGATGA
>DATAIE010000979.1:0-3034 GCA_036262875.1 Verrucomicrobiales bacterium | reverse complement strand
CGCCTGAGCGCGGTTTCAAAAAGAGCGCCCTGATGCGCGGCTACGTCACCCGCCGCCCCTGCGCCTATCTTCCCGCGGAACCCCAGCGCATCACGTTTCGCACCGCGGATGGAACCACGAAAATCGTGGAGCATACCTGGGGCGGACGTGCATGGTCGGAGGAACGCGGGGCGACCGTATTCGATGCCAAAACCGGCAATTGCACCTCCACGGCGGAGATGGCGGACTGTCTGCGGCGGCTCATGTTTCACGAACTGATTCCCGAATCCGAACGGTTCCACATCACCAAAGAAATGGCCGACTTCGTCCGCTACGGCGGCGATGGCCTCTGCGGAATGGAAACGAAAGGCAAGGACAGCGGTCCGTTTGCGTGGACCGCCAGCGGTGAAATCGTCTATCCGTCCGCCCGCTACTTTCACAAGTGCGGCCATATTTCCAATTACGTCCTCGATCTGGCCTGCCTCGACGACCGCGCTCAATCAGGGCGTGCCGTAATCCTCGCCACATCCGCGGCCACCGGTGACGTCGCTCCGATGAACGCCATGTGCAAATCGCTGCTGGAATGGGCGAAAGCGGTGGAAGTGAAGAAACCGGAAACACCGAAGCCGAAAGAATAACAGGTAACGGCGGAGGATCGTTCAGAGCCGGACGTGACCTTTTCGTCATTCGACATTCCCTCACGGTTGCCTCAGGGATTAAGATTCAGTCCGGCAGGTCCATTTGCCGTGGCCCGTCCATTCCGCATGCCTTCACCTCCTGCGCCCGCCTTTCACTCCGCTCTCCTTTACTGGCTGAAGCTGGGCTTTATCAGCTTTGGCGGACCGGCGGGACAGATTGCCACCATGCACCGGGAACTCGTCGAGAGGCGGCGCTGGATTTCGGAGAACCACTTCCTGCACGCGCTCAACTTTTGCATGCTGCTGCCGGGCCCGGAGGCACAGCAACTGGCCACCTACCTCGGATGGCGTCTTCACGGAGTGCGCGGAGGGGTGGCTGCCGGGGCCCTGTTCGTGCTCCCGTCCGTGCTCATTCTCTTCGCATTGAGCTGGCTCTACATGACCTCCGGCGACGTTTTGTGGCTGGCGGCCCTGTTTTACGGGCTCCTGCCCGCCGTCATTGCCATCGTCGCGGCCGCCCTGCTCAGGATCGGGAGAAAGGCGCTGAAAACCCCTGCCCTGTGGGCTCTGGCCGCGGCATCCTTTGTCGCCATCTTTTTCTTCAAGGTCTCGTTTGTGATCATCATCGCGGCAGCGGCGCTCGCCGGGTGGGCGGGAAGCCATTGGATGCCGCAACAGTTTCCGTCCGGCACAGGCGGTGCCGGCACCCGCCAGGAGGAGGAGGGATTCGTGGTCCTTCCGCCCTGCCCGGCCCCTTCGTGGAAACGCACCGGCATGATCCTGTCCGTTTGTCTCGTGCTGTGGTGGCTGCCGGTACTGCTGACCGGGCTCTGGCTGGGACAGGATTCCACCATTTTCCGGCAGGGGCTTTTTTTCAGTCAGACCGCCCTGATCACCTTTGGCGGCGCTTACGCCGTCCTGCCTTACGTGGCCCAGCAGGCAGTCGAACATTTCAGATGGCTCACGTGGCCCCAAATGGCCGCAGGGCTGGGGCTCGCGGAAACGACGCCCGGTCCGCTGATCATGGTGCTGCAATTCGTGGGATTCGCAGGGGCATGGCAGCATCCGCCGGAGGGATTTTCACCGCTGTCCTCTGCGCTTCTCGGCGGGCTCCTCACGACATGGGTTACCTTTCTCCCGTGCTTCCTTTTCGTCTTCACCGGCGCGCCTCACGTGGAGCAACTCCGCGACCATCCCCGCCTCGGTGCCTCCATGACCGCCATCACCGCGGCGGTGGTCGGTGTCATTCTCAATCTCGGCGTTTGGTTCGCTCAACATGCGATCTGGCCCGCAGGCTGGACGGAAACGCTCCCGCTGCACGGCACCGACCTTTTTGTCGTCTTCGTAAGCATCGCGGCTTTTGCGGCGCTGCACCGGTATAAGGCCGGAGTGATGCCGGTGATCGGTGCCTGCGCCCTCCTCGGGCTTGTCTGGAAGCTTGCCCTGCGATAAACGGGCAAAACGATAAACCCGCGGCTTGCGCACGGGGGATGGGCCATTACGATGCGCGCTCCTTTCGCCATCCAACCATATCCCGCCCGACCATGAAACTCCGCTCTCTGCTCACTGCGACCGCTGTCTGTGGCTTCTCGTGCCTTTCCGGGTGCATCACTACGGGCGGCGGACAGGGAGCGGCCACCTCATGGGTCGCGGAAACAGGCCCGGTTTACCCGGGGATCACCAGCTACGTCGTCATGGACGCGCATGACCAGCATGTCGTGCTGGCGCATGATGCGAACACGAAGCGGCCCATCGCGAGTCTGACCAAGATCGCCACCGCCGTGGTCGTTCTCGACTATCTCCGGAACGCGCAGCTCGACGCGGGTGAACTGATGACGGTGCCCTCCCAGGTGCAACTCCTCGGCGGACCGGGAGCAGCCGCGCTCCAGCCGGGTGACCAGCTTTCCATCCGGGACGGTCTCTACGCCGCGATGATTGCTTCGGACAACTACGCCGCCGAGACGCTCGCGGCCCATATCGGTCAGAAGATGACGGCCCAGGGAATGGGCAGCAATCCGATGTCCGCCTTCCTCCAGCAAATGAACTCCCTCGCTGCGAACGTGGGCATGCGGGACACGCGGTTTGCCAATGCTCACGGGCTCGACATCCAGCGGGGCTACTCCACCGCGGCGGACATGGCGCGGCTCACCATCCACGCGCTCAACGTTCCCGGATTCTCATTCTACTGCTCGCAGCCCGGACGACGCATCACGGTCATCCGTGCCGGCCAGGCGCAGGGCGTCTCCATTTCCACCACCAACGAACTGCTCTTCAAAGGAGGCATCGACGGCGTAAAGACCGGCACGACCGACCTCGCGGGCCAGTGCCTCATCGTCACCGCTCCGAAGGCGTCCACGGTGGTCAAGCTCCCTGACAACAGCACCCTCGTTACTCAAAACCGCCTCGTGGTCGTGGAA
>DATAIE010000978.1:0-2012 GCA_036262875.1 Verrucomicrobiales bacterium | reverse complement strand
ACGGCCTCCTGAGCCCTCCCCGGTCCGGTGGAAAGCAACAGAAGAGCGATAAGCAGCGCAGAGCGGGGCATGGGAACGCCGCATACAGGAACCGCAAAAACGCCGGAAGGAAACCCGGAAACGAAAATGATGAACCCTTGATTCACGGGAACGGAACTCCATTGTCTCCCACCTGTCCCCTTACCCGCTATGAAAACGAATCTCCCGGAATCCAGGAACCGGAATCTGCCTTCTCCTGAGGCTGCCGCTCCCGTGCGGCCTCACCCGAGGCCTCCGCAAATGCCGGCCAGAGAGCCGCGCGGTGAACCCTCGTTTTCCCGCCAGCTTTTCGTGCTGCTGGTTATCGTTGGCATTTTTGGCGCGGGCGTTTTCTTCTATATCCGTAATGCGAGGACCGACGCCGGTGTTGCAGATTCGATTGAGAAGAATCTTGCGACCGTGGGATCTGCCATTTGGTCAACGGGCCAGTCCACATCGCTTTTTGCGGACACTGATGAAACGCAAAAGGACCTCAATGATTTGCCGCGGGTGGTGATGGCGGTACGCGCGAGCGTTAAGTCCGCGAGTCCGTCGATCACCGTCGCCGAAGGAGATCCGCCGCTTTTCAAAGGCTCTCACCAAATTGTTTACCGGGTGAACAAAGAAATCGTGTTTGTCGTCAGGGTGGAGTATCAAAAAGACATGGGGGATTTCAAATTCCTCGGTGAACGGAACGGCATCAGTGCCTCCCGGAAAGACCAGAAACTGGATCCCGCGAACCCCGGACAGCCCGCGCCGCTTCCAGAAAATCCGCCAGTCCCGGGAGACACCGCGGTGCCCCCGCCGGTTCCCGCCCCTGCACCGGTGCCATCCGCTCCGGCTCCAGGGGAAAAAGTATCAGAACAGCCCTGATGCGGAGGTAAGAGCCGCCGGCCCGCCTCCGTTAACGAATCCTTCCACTCTCGCAGCATGAATCCTATTCTCACACCCAGCCGCCGATCCTTTCTGAAATCCGCTACCGCCGCAGGAGTGGCGGGTGCCGTCACCTTTCCTTCGATCACCCGCGGAAAGGATGCCCCGGACAACCGGACGCTGAAGATCGGGCTGGTCGGCTGCGGCGGTCGCGGGAGCGGTGCGGCGGCGGACGCGATGACGGCGGATTCGAACGTGCAGCTCTGGTCTGCGGGGGATGTCTTCGATACCGCGATCGAGGGCAGCCTGCGAAATCTGCAAAACCAGTTCAAGGACCGCGTGAATGTGGCCGCGGAGCGCAAGTTCACGGGTCTGGACGCCTATCACAAGGTACTCGAAAGCGGTGTGGATGTCGTGATTCTAGCGACACCGCCCGGCTTCCGGCCTATTCATTTCAAGGCGGCGGTGGAGGCGGGAAAACACATCTTCTGTGAAAAACCCATGGCCGTGGACGCGACCGGGCTGCGGACCGTTCTCGAGTCCGCTCGCAAAGCGAAGGAAAAGGGGCTCTCCGTGGTGGCCGGCTTTTGCTGGAGAAAAAGCGCTTCACGGGTCGCCGCCATCACCAAAGTGCTGGAGGGTGCCATCGGTGATGTATTGCATTATCATGCCACGTATTACACTTCCCCGGTGAAACCGATGCAGCGGGCCTCCGCCCGTCCCGCGGGAATGAGTGACGTGGAATGGCAGGTGCGGAACTGGTACAATTTCTCCTGGCTTTCCGGGGACGGATACCTTGAGCAGGCCATCCACAGTGTGGACAAAGTCGGCTGGGCGTTTGGTGACAAGGACCCCCTCACCTGCATGGCCAACGGCGGACGGCAGGTGCCGTTTGCAGATGCCGAGGGCTATAACATCTACGATCACTTTTCCTGTGTGTATGACTTCGGTGGGGGCCGCTACGGCACTGTCAGCAGCCGTCAGATTCCCGGCTGTGACGGTGAGAATGCGGATTACATCACCGGCACCAAGGGCACCTGCCTCATCAATGGCGACCGTGTCCTGATCAGCGGTGAGAACCGGTGGCGCTTTGACAGTTCGACGGACAACAACATGTACGT
>DATAIE010000977.1:0-2295 GCA_036262875.1 Verrucomicrobiales bacterium | reverse complement strand
TGGGTGATCCTTCGCGATGCGAATCTGCTGACACTTGAGACATGAAGGACGGCCTATTTCCCTTCGCGGGCGAGGTCGCGCACTCTGAGATATTGATTGCGAAACTGCTCTGAAAGCTCGCGCCCCGTCCTGGCATCGGCGAGGGGGTCTTTGGTTTTCAGCATGGGGATGACGTTCTTCTTTACCGCCTCATACCCAACGCTGTCCGGCAGGGCTTCAAACGCCGCCGTGGCCTGCGGGGGGAAATGATGGGCGACGAGTTCGTGCCACGCCTCTTTCAGTTCGAGGTGGGGATCGATACACATGGTGCGAATGAGGAAGCGGATGGATGAGAAGAACGCGCCGGTGTATTTGCCCTGATAAACAAACGCCGTGCCTGGCTCCAGCGGGCGGAGTTCCGGATCGGCGGCGTCCTTCAAAATTTCGGGCACGTAGAAATCCCGGCGCAGGGGCATATTGCGCAGCGCCATCTTTTCAGGGCCGCCGGGAACTCCTGCCTTGAGACCCCATATTTTCTGGCCGTCGAGGGACAGAATGAATTCGATGAACCGGGTGGCAAGTTCCGGATTGGGAGCGCCCCGGAACATGGCCACCGGCTGAGGACTGATGGTGCTGCCACCCAGCGGAGCGATGAAGCCAAGCCGGCTGGCGCCGTTCACGCTGGTCAGCCGCTCGATAAAATTGCGTCCGTAAAAGTCCACACACATGCCGGCGAGCGCTTCTCCTCCCGCCACATCGAGAGGAATTTTGTGAGAGCTGTCCGTCCAGTAGCGGGCATTGGCCCCGATGCGCCGGACTTCCCGCAGACCAGCCTCCCAGCCGGCGGCGATGCGGGCAGCCTCACCGTCCGGAGATTCCCCGGCGGACTTGCCGGCAGCCACGGACTTGATGATGTTCATCTGGATGATGTCCTCGAACATTTTAGCCACTGTGCCGCTTTTGTTGGGATCGGAGACGGCCAACTGATTCTCGTAGGCAGGATCGGTGAGGTCCGACCAGGTCACCGGCGGTGAAATACCCCGGCGCTCTAGATTGTCCCGATTCCAGCAGATACCGAAGGCGGAAAGACAGGTGCCGATCCATACCAAGTCCGGATCGTAGTAGATCTGGCCGGCCACCGAGGCGGGGATGGCCGCGTCGCTAAACCAGTCCGGATGAGCGGATTTCACCGCCGAGGGACCGTACTTGCCGGAGGCATCGGCGGCCACGATGTAACCGCTTTGCTTCAAGCCTCCATAATCGATCGGGCCACCGCCGAACATCAGATCCATGCCGATGCCCGCAGATTTCCCCACTGCGGCGTATTCCGCGTTCACCACTTTGATGATATCCGACGTACCGCCGGGAATCCGCCAGTCGATCACGACCTTCCGTCCGTGCTTTTCCTTCATCCACCGGACGAATGCCCGTTCGAGTTCGTAACGCAGCGTCTCCACATGCGGAGAGATGATCGCCAGCCGGTCCTTTTTAGCGTAGTCCAGTGTCCGCGCGCTTTCCGCCGGACGCAGTAGGATGGGCGCGGCAATCACCGCAGCCATGGCCAGAAGGACGAGGAGGTAACGCTTCATGCGATCAGGTCTCCGCCCGCAGAATCATGACATCCTCCGGCTCCGCTGCAACGATACAGGCGGCTCCGGACTCATGAAGAGAAGCGGGATTAGGCTCCGTCAGTTGCAGGGTGATGCCCTCGCCGGCGACGGTGTACTGGGCTACTTCGCCCAGATAAATGGACTCCTTAATGGCACCGGTCAGAGTATTGTGCGGCTCCGGTCGTGCCGTTAGGTGCAGCGATTCCGGTCGAATGCAAAGTTGCACCTTTTCTCCTGCCTGTGGCTGCCAGGAGGGGTCCGTGATACGACCGCGAAAATCGCCTGCCGCCGTTTTTACGGCGTGGATGCCGGTGCGGCTGGTTTCGCCGGCAAAGGTACCCGGCAGAAAGTTCGCCTCCCCGATGAAGGAGGCCACGCCCGCGCTCACCGGATCGCGGTAGATTTGCCGGGGTGTGCCGACCTGGCTGAGCAGACCCTTTTCCATGATTGCCATCCGGTCGGCAAGATGGAGCGCCTCTTTCTGGTCATGCGTCACGTAGAGAGAGGTGAGCCCGAACTGTTTGCAGATGCGGCGGATTTCACCGCGCATTTCGAGGCGGAGTTTGGCATCGAGATTGGAAAGCGGTTCATCCAGGAGCAGACACGCGGGACGAACGGCGAGCGAACGCGCCAGGGCTACCCGCTGCTGCTGCCCGCCGCTGAGCTGGTTGATTTTCCTCGCGCCAAGGTGGCCCATCTGCACCAT
>DATAIE010000976.1:0-3637 GCA_036262875.1 Verrucomicrobiales bacterium | reverse complement strand
CGAGATACGAAGCGGTGAGTTTGTGGGAATTCTCGGCGGCTCCGGCACGGGAAAATCCACGCTGCTGCGCGCGCTGTGCGGCCTCATGCCGGTAACCTCCGGAGCCATCACCATCGATGGCGCGCCGCTGCAAACGGCGGTGGGAAATTCAGGCATGGGATTTGTGCCGCAGGATGACATTGTGCACCACGAACTGACGGTCCGGCAGGCGCTGCTCTACAGTGCGCGGCTGCGGCTGAAGGCTCCGGCGCAGGTCATCGATGCGCTCGTGGAGGGGACGATCAAGCGGCTGGGTCTTGAAACGCAGCGGCTCCAGCGCATCACCTCGCTCTCCGGCGGACAGCGTAAACGGGTGAACATCGCCACGGAGCTCCTGACCAGACCGCCCGTCCTTCTGCTCGATGAGCCCTCGTCCGGTCTCGATCCGGCGAACGAAGAGGAACTGATGACCATGCTGCAAAACCTGCGGCTCACGGGGCAAACGGTCGTCTGTTCCACGCACGTCCTGCACAAAGCCTATCTTTTCGACCGCATCTGTTTCGTGCACAGCGGCCAGTTGATGTTCATGGGGACGCCAACGGAGGCGCGGCACTTTTTCCTCGATGAGGATGAAACCGGCAGCGCCAGCGCCGGTCACGCGCCTCTGGAAAAAATCTACGCCCTGTTCAGTCACAGCACGGAGCAGACGATGCTCTGGCGGGGGAAGTTCGCGTCTTCAAAGATGGCTCCGGGCAGCAACCCGGCATCCCCGCCACCGATCCGGCTGGTGCCCAACCGCAATGTGGCGAGAAGCCGCCCCGGCGTGATCTCACGCCTCATCGTGCTGCTGCAGCGGCAGTGGGCGATCCTGCACTCGGACAAACTGAACGTGGTCTTTCTGAGTGCGCAGGCCGCGGTCATCGGACTGCTGGCGGGATGGGTGGGGCGCAGCGAACCGGAGTTCCGCATGTTCCTGACGATGATCGCCGCGCTGTGGTTTGGCTGCAACAATGCGGCCCAGCAACTCACCCGGGAGATTCCGGTTTTCCGCCGGGAGCGGGTGAGCGGGCTCGGCATCCACACCTACCTGCAAAGCAAATGGGCGTTCCTGTCCGCCATCACCGTGATGCAGTGTGCCGTCATGGTTTCCTGCATGATGGTGGTGCTCCTCATCTCGTCCGCGCTGGGATTCGCCCCGCTCACTCAATGGGCGGACATGACTCCGACAGGCTATCTGCTGCATGCCATCGCGTTCGTGCTGACTTCGCTGACGGGAGTTGGCATCGGCCTCGCCATCTCCTCCACGGCGCGCAGCAGCACCCAGGCGGCCATTTGGGTGCCGCTCATTCTGATTCCGCAGATCCTCTTTGCCGGCTTCGTGGTGCCAAAGGCAAACATGCCGGCCAGCGTCCGCCTTTTCAGCAATCTCATTCCCAGCGCCTCCTCCCAGCAGCTTCTCGACCTCGGACACATCATCGACAAGCCGATGCCGCTGATGACGCACAACACCCGCGTGCCCCTCTTCTGGGAAACGAAACAGTTGGAGGACCAGTCCCTCGCACCGCGCACCACCAACATGCCGGTGAACGGCGGGAACTCCCGCAATGACATCAACGAAGTAAGCCACCTCAACCTCGCGTGGCAAAATCTCGCCGTCGACCATTCCCTGATCGGCAATCTCGCGCCGGAAAAGCCCGAGGAGGGCGTGGCCGTACCCGCGCGCCCGGACGTGCCGGGGAAAGTGGCCGGGCAGCGCTTTACGGATATGAAGCCGGCATGGGTCGCGATCTCCCTGCTGCTGGGATGGCTGGCGACCGCCTATGCGATTATCTGGATCGGCCTGATGCGGAGGGATCCGTTGAGGACGAGGAGTCAGCTCAAGGGGTGAGAGGCGGAATGACGAAACCAGAAATCCGAAACCAGAACCTTAGAAGCGGTAGCCGAGGCCGGCGCCAAGGCTCCAGGAACTGGTATCGACTTCGGCGCTGCCGCCGCTGTTCTTTATGTTGAAGGGCTGGACGTAGTCGTAGCGGCCCCATGCCTCCATGTACCAGCGTTTCTTTTGATCGAGATCGTATTTAAAGGAAGCCTGCGCGAAGACGCCGAACTCGAAATCCAGGTTGCTCTTACGCACGGAATTCTGCGCCACGGTGGTGCCGGGGAGCCGGGGGGAAACGGCATTGCCGCCTTTACCTGCACCAGGATTGCCGGGGTTCCCCGGGTTGCCGGGATTCACAGGAGGAATCACAGGAGTGGCCGGTTCCGCCGGACGAACGGCCCCTACGGTGCCGCCGCCAAAACTGCCGGAGTCCGCCGGCGTGTTGGGAGTGCCCGGAATGCCGGAGGAAGGACCGCCCACCACCGGGCCCGCCGTATTGCCTTCCACGAAATCGCCGGAGAACGGAGCGCCGGTGCGAACGACCAGATTGCCGGTTGTGTTCGAAAGCACCTGCCCGCCCGCCAGATTATCGAGATCGCGCGCCCACGCGGTCGTGGTCAATTCCGAGTTGAGAAGATTGAACGTGGGGCCAGCGCTCACAGCGAGGTGCGCCCGCTCGCTGATATCCCACTGGAGACTGATGGGCATCGACACGGAATGCAGCGAAGCGTCCAGCTTGGAGCTGACAAACGTCGCCACCTTCTTCACCTCCGTGGCCGTTTCGATGAGGGCCTCCTGCGGCGTGCGTGTGGCGTAGAATGCTTGCGCGCTGGGGTTGCCCGCGAAGAACGGATCGGCTGCCATCGCGGCGGCATTGAAGATGATCGTTCCGTTTCCGAGGTTCGCGTCGACATCGTTGAGCTCGTTGACGTCGTAGAGGTAGTGATGCTCCTCCACACGCTCGATGGCCTTATCCAGAGAGCTCAGGGAAATCCCGGAATCGAACTGGCCGCCGGTGTAGGAATACTGGAACCCAAGGGCCACGCGCGCATGGTTGAACTCTCCCACCGCCCGGTCCAGACGGAAATAGGGGAAGAGCACGCCATCATTGTCGGATACGTTGCGCTCGTAGTTCTCTAGCACATTGCTGTAGGAATAGGTGCGGGCGAGGAAGCGCACCTGTTGATCGCGATCCTCCCGCGTGCCGCTGACCTGACCGCCCGTGAAACGGGAGGTGCCGGCGATGGAGCCCGGCTGGCTGTTGGAAAGCACGGTGCCGTTGGCGTAGACTTTGTCGGCTCCCGCCGTGGCGAAACCGAGAGTGCCTTCGTTCGGTTTTTGCGTGGCAAGGCCGATCGCGGGTGCCAGCGCCTGACTGCGCTGCTTGAAATCCGCACCCATCGTCCGCCAGCCCGTGCCGCCGGAGAAATCCCACTTCCTGTCCTCTGGCATGCTGATCTGGCCATCCTTGCCAAGGCTCAGACTGTCGCCCGGAAAAGCACCCACCCTGGTGGCCGTGCTCACGCTGAGGCCGAACCAGAATCCGCTGTCCGTGCGGTCACGCCCGCCGCTCTTGTCACCGAGATCCGCCACGTAGGCGCCATTGAGATTCAGCGCCAGATTTTTGCCGACGGCCACCGGCACATTGACGCCGAATTCCGCGTGGTTCCAGCCGCTGTTCGAACCGTTATAGCTGAAATCGTAGGCCAGCTTCCCATAGGGCACCACGCTCCATTTCAGGTTGCTGTCCGCACCGAACAACGGCCAGTAAGGGATATC
>DATAIE010000975.1:0-2204 GCA_036262875.1 Verrucomicrobiales bacterium | reverse complement strand
TGGAGGATTTGGAGGAAACCGTTTTGGCAGTGGACTGAGCGGAAACATTCTTGACGACAGGAGCCGGGGTTTCGTGTCCCGCCGGCGGAACGACATCGGGAATTCCGGCGTCTGCGACACCTTCCGGAATGACTTCGGCTTTAGGCGCCGGCGGGGTCGCCGCAAGGTCTTTTTCCGGGTCGAAAATAGCGGCACCCTGCCCTGTTTGTTTTCCGATATCAGAACCGCCGATAATCCGGCCCGCGCTCCGCGGCACTACGATTTCCGCCCCGGCCACCAGTTCCTTGCCGGGATTGGCCTCGCGGAGAATGTTGGCGGACACGTTGAACCGGGCCGCCACGAGTTGCAGCGTATCGCCGGCGTGCCAGGTATACGTTTTCAACGGCTCCGGAATGGATTCAGACGGCGGAGGAATGTCGGCAGAGGAAGGGGAGCTGACGAGGCTCGCGGGTTCCACGGCCGATGTGGACGGCTCCGTATTGACGGCAGTGGCCGTATCTTTTTTGTCGTCATCCCGGCCCCAAATGCGGAAGGCGAACAGGCCGCCCACTGCCACGATGTGCAGCACGAGCATGACGGCAAAGGCGCGGGACATGCGAATCTGCGGCACTTCCACTTCCCAGTCGCCCTCACCGGTGACGTGGGCCGGCAGGCGGTGCTGCTTCCCCCATTTTCCTGTGAGGATGTTCCGGAGAGAGGTCGCGCGACCCCTGCGCCGGCGATGATGCGGGCTTCTCAGTCTGATGGTTTTGAGTTTCATGGTCTGGTCGTTAGTTGATTGACGAGTTGAGTGAAGACGTTCCCCCGGTGGTCATAGCCGGTGAACATGTCGAAAGACGAAGTGCCTGGTGCGAAGAGCACCACCTGCCCCGGCAGCGCGGCCTCATAGGCACCCTGTACGGCCTCCTCCAGACTGGCGCACGCATGGCAGTCCGAATCATCATCCCAGCATTCGGCCAGCGCCGGACCGATTTCGCCGATGGTGAAAACGTGCGTCGTCTGCCGCCGGATGAGCGGCTTCACCGGCGCGTAATCGAGCTGCTTGTCCTTGCCGCCGGCAATGAGCACCACCTTCGATGTCATCCCGCGCAGCGCGCTTTCCATGGCGTGAATGTTCGTCGCTTTGGAGTCGTTGATGAACTCACGGCCCTCCACCACGCCCGCCAGTTCGCAGCGGTGGCGCGGGGGCTTGTAGGTCCGCAGCGTTTCCTGCATGGCAGCGAAGGGCACGCCCCAGGCATGACAGGCCCCCATGGCGGCCATGATGTTTTCCGCATTGTGCAGCCCGCGCAGATTGGTCTGCGCCATTTCCGCCACCAGTTCTCCACGGTGATAAATACCGCCTTCGCGATAACTGAAATCCGTCTTCGCACTCCATGCGCTGAAGGTCACCCGCTGCGCATTGAGTTCCGGATATTCCTCCGCTCCGTTGATGACCGCCGTATCCTCCGGAGTCTGATTTTCAAAAATCCGGAGTTTTGCCGCGCGATACGCCTCCAGCGAAGGATGCCGGTCCAGGTGGTCCGGGGCAAAGTTCATCCACACCGCCACGCGCGGGCGGAATGTCTCGATTAACTCAAGCTGGAAGGAGCTGACCTCCACTGTCAGCACATCCGCCGGCGTGCCGTCCAGCACCACACTGCTGAGCGCGAGGCCGATATTCCCGCACGCCAGCGTCTTCACCCCCGCACCGTTGAGTATGGCGGCGGTCAGTTCGGTGGTCGTCGTTTTTCCATTCGTGCCGGTAATCGCAATGACTGGAATGGAGGTCTGCTGCACCGCAAATTCCACCTCGCCAATCGCGGGCACACCGCGGGACGTGAGGCCGGTGGCGATGGGCCAGGAGGGATCGATGCCGGGACTGAGCACCGCGAAATCGAATGCCTCCGTGCATTGCAGAGCCGCATCTCCGAGCACACAAGAGATGCCTTCCGCCGCAAGCTCCGCTGCGTTTTTTTGAAGCGCCTCACTGGTCCCGCTGTCCAGTACGGTTACCTCCGCGCCCAGCCGTTTCGCCAGCCGCGCCGCGGGCACACCGCTTCGCCCGAGTCCCAGCACGGCGACCCGGTGTCCGGCATATTTTGCGGAAGCGGCGATCATTGATTTGGTTAGCGAAGTTTCAAAGTAGCCACGCCGATGAGGGCGCAGACGATGCTGAGAATCCAAAAGCGGACGATGACCTGACTTTCCTTCCAGCCCTTCAG
>DATAIE010000974.1:0-20054 GCA_036262875.1 Verrucomicrobiales bacterium | reverse complement strand
CGGTTCGGCAGACTTTGCCTTCCCGGGGTTTGTGCTGCTTCTCTTGCAGCTGCCGAGCCAGCCTGGATCCTTCTTGCGGCCCCGGATTTGAAGCCTTCCCTGGATGAACTGGCCGCCCGCCGGCGCGCTGAGCATTACCGGGTCGTGGTTCTCGACTCCGCTTTGGCCGCCGATCCCGAAAAATCGGTCGCCGCAATCAAAGAGGCGGCAGGCTCCGGAACGGAACCTGTGATGGTGGTCCTCGCCGGCACCGCTGATCCGTCCGCCGCCCCCGGAGTCCGGCTCCCCGCCCTGCATGGAACCCAGCGCCGGATGAAAGCGCTCTTTTCAGACCATGGCTACGGTCTTGGGAGTAGCGGTGGCATGCCCCGGGCTGCCGTGGGTCGCCTGCCGGCGCGTTCCGCCGAAGAAGCGGGCCGGATGGCGGCAAAAATCCTGGCATTTGAAAAACCAGGCGCCGCGGGACCCTGGCAGCATCGCATCGCCGCTTTGATCGGTCATCCTGGCGGAGCCACTCCGCTGGAGCGCACCATGGCCGCCGGTTATATCAACACTGCGGTGGGAACGCGCATTCATTCGTTGAGTCCCCGCTGGACGGTGCAGGTCACTACCGATGTCCCTGGATCACCGTGGTTTCTGGAAAAGCCGAAAATCGAAACGGAATTCGTGAGGGAACTCAACGAGGGAACCCTGTTCTCTCTCTACATGGGACACTCCGGCCCCACCGGGCTGAGCACCGATGGTCTCTCGCTCATGGAGACACCGGCATGGGCGAAAGTGGACAGTCCTCACGGAGGCGTGTTTTTTTCCTGCGGATGTTATGGCCTCTGGCCGCAGTCCCCCAAAATAGAGGGCTACGGCTATACCGCGATGCGAAATCCCCGCGGGCCCGTGGCGGTGATCGGTGCCGTGGGCGAAAGCTACTCCGCCGCAGGGCAGTTGGCATTCGATGGTCTCCTCACACTTCTCCAGAAGGACGACTCTCCGCCCCTCCTCGCCGACTACTGGATGGCTGCCATGCAGGGCATTACCTCCGGAAAAATAGACCCGTTCTCATTCAAGATGCTCGATATGGCGGACGGCACCGGCGGTCGCGTGCCCCTTGAGGATCAACGGAAGGAGCATGTCGAAATGTGGCAGCTTCTCGGCGACCCCGCCATGCGCCTGCCCCTGCTGCCAGCCACTGTGAAGCTGACCGGCCCGGCCCAGGCCGCCCCGGGTGGCACCCTCCTGATTGGCGGAGAAGTCCCGGCAGGTCTGTCCGGCAGCGGCCTGCAGATCACCCTTGAACGGCCTCCCGGCGAAACCGCTCCCGGAGCCAGCCACACGGCCGCCAATGATCCGGTCATTCAGCGCCAGTCACTTAGCTTGCAGGGGACGACCTTCACCGGCGTCCCGCTGTCCGTACCGCCCGGCTTTTCCGGAGAGATTCTCGTCGTCCGGGCAGTTGCCGGCGATTCCGCTGCGGGCGGTCTTCTTCAAGTGAAGGTGCAGCGCCCCTGACGCCGTCCCGTGGCCCGTCCCAGACCGGAAATCCTGCCAGTTTGCCTTACGTAAAAATTGCGGAGAAGTAAAAGAAGCAGATTGCAAGCTCGCAGGCAAAAAGGCAATGTCGGACGGCCCGCACCTTAACCCGGCAGGCATTTCTCTGAAGACAATGGCATTCGAACTTGAAGGAACTCTCAAGGTCATCATGGACACCCAGACCTTCGGCAGCGGATTCACAAAGCGTGAATTCGTAGTGACGACAGGTGATGACCGTTACCCGCAGGACATCAAAATGGAGTTTGTGAAGGACAAAACCGCCCTGCTGGATAAGTACAAAACCGGCCAGCGTGTGAAGATCGGATTCGATCTTCGCGGCGGCGAGCACAACGGACGCTACTACGTCAACGTGCAGGCATGGCGCATCCATCCTGCCGACGGCAGCGAGTCATCGAGCGAAGGCGGTGAGAGCCGCAGCAGTGAGCCGCGTTCCTCCGAACCCCGGCAGGGTGGCTATGGAGGAGGTGGTGGCGGCGGCGGACCGCGTCCAGACCGTCCGCGTCAGGACCGCTCCTTTGATGATCGCGGACGCGGAGACCGCGGCGGACGTCAGGAACGCGGCGAAGGCCGCCCCCGCCGTCAGGAACCGGAATTTCGCGGCGGCCGCCGCAATATCGCAAACGACGAGGACGATATCGATTTCTAACGGAACCTATGGATTCTTACCCGGCAGGGAACAGATCAGGAGTCAAACGCTCACAGTTTCTCCGGCTGCTCGGTGCCGGAGTCATGGCCGGGGCTGCCCGCGCCGCACCCTCCCGTGAGCCTGGCGGGCCGGTCCTCAGCATCGGCATCCTGACAGATTGTCAGTATGTCGACGCCGACACGCCGCCTAACAGCAAGCGCCTCTACCGCAAGTCGCCGGAAAAACTCGCCGCGGCCATCGATCACCTCAATGCCATGGGGGACCTCGACTTCATGCTGCATCTCGGAGATTCCGTGGATCGCGAAGTGAAGAGTTACGATGTCGTCATGCCGGTCTTTGCGAAAGCGGCAGTGCCGCTCTATCAGGTCGCGGGGAATCACGATTACTCGATCGCTGCGGAACTGAAGGAAAAGGTGCCGCACCTGCTGGGCATGAAAGCGCCGCACTATTCCCTCTCGCAGCGGGGCTGGCGTTTTGTGATGCTGGACGGAAATCAACTAAGCCTGTTTTCTTCACCGCAGGGATCTCCTGGCTGGCAGACGGCCTCCGCGTTCTCCAAATCCTCGAAGCGGAAGCTAGCCGAATACAGCGGCGGGCTCGGTGAAGAGCAGATCGCCTGGCTGAAGACTGAACTCGGCAAAGCCCGTGCGGCGGGAGAACGTGTCGTCCTGGTATGTCACTATCCGCTTCTGCCCATCGATGGACATTCGCTCTGGGATGCGGAAGCCGTGCTGGACGTACTGAAAGCGGACAAAGACCTCATCGCCGCATGGTGGAACGGCCACAATCACGACGGCAACTACGCCGCAAAACACGGCATTCATTTCCTCAACTTCCGCGGCATGGTGGAAACCGCGGAGAACAGCTACGCCCGTGTCGACATCTATCCTGACCGCATGGAAGTGACCGGCTACGGCCGCGAACCGCGCCGGGTGCTCCGGTTTCCCGCTGAAGATTTCCCGAAACAGAGGAACGTGGAGAAACAGTGAAGTCTTGAATGCGTGCAGCTGGCAAGCGCCAAAGCTCACGCGAGGAGTTCCAGTGCCCGCTGCACAATTCCCTCCACCGGCCAAAGGCGGCCGGCTCCTTCATAGCCGCAGGCAAGCATGCCTTCCTCCGGACCGATGAAGTGGTGCCCCCATGAGCGGAGAACCTCCACGTTTCGCACCGTCGCGGGATGTTCCCACATGTGCCCGTTCATCGCCGGGGCGTGGAGAACCGGAGCACGGGTTGCGAGGGCGATGGCGGTGAGGGCATCGTCGGCCATACCCGCGGCCATCCGGGCAAACACGTTCGCCGTGGCGGGCGCGATGAGGAGAAGGTCCGCACCGTCGGCGAGCTGGATGTGACCGGGCCGCCAGCTTTGCTTTTCGTCATAGAGGCCGGCAACCACCGGATTCCGCGTCAGGGTTTGCAAGGTGAGCGGGGTGATGAACTCCTGGGCATCGGCCGTCATCACCGCGGTGACAGAGCAGCCTTTTTTGGTAAGCTGGCTGGCGATCTCCGCCGCCTTGTACGCGGCGATGGAACCGGTGATGCCAAGAATAACGTTCGTTTTCATACGGGGAAACCGGCACCGGCGCGCAGACGGGTGCTGCGGAGACGCTCGGCGCTGAGGATGGAAAGAAAGGCGGAAAGATCGGCCTCTCTGGTATGACTCAGAATGGTATACTGATATTCCCGCCAATGCTCGATCTCAGCCAGTGCATTGCGCAGCCTCAGGTCCAGTTCCGGCTCTGTCTCTGAACTCCGGCCCGCCAGTCTGGCGCGCAATTCCTCCATGCCGCTCGGCATGATGAAGACATCCACCAGAGCGCGGCAGATGATCTCATCCGGACAATCCCGCAATTGTGCAGCGCCCTGGATATCGAGATCGAGGATCACATCCTGCCCGCCGGCAAGTGCCGGCAGGACCTCGCTCTTCAGCGTCCCGTAGCGCCGGCCATGCACATACGCGTGCTCCAAAAACTCCCCGGCCCCGATGCGCCGCACAAACTCCTCATCTGTTAGAAAATAGTAGTCGCGTCCGTTCTCCTCCCCCGGCCGCTGCGGCCGGGTGGTGCAGGATACTGTGTAATAGACAGGCTCCACCGCCGTCGCAGCCCGGCACACGGTCGTTTTGCCGCTCCCGGACGGACCGGAAACGACGCACAGGATACCTTCTCTAACAGGATCAGGGGTCATAAGAGCAAATGACGGGTTGGCCCAGGCGGTTCATTCCACATTCTGCACCTGTTCCCGGATTCGCTCCACCTCCGTCTTTCCTGCGACGACGAGGTGAGCGATGCCGGCGTGATTCGCCTTGCTGCCCATCGTATTGATTTCCCGGTGCATCTCCTGCGTCAGGAAGTCCATGGCACGGCCGGAGGGTTCAGGACTCTTCAGCAGACGCGCAAATTCTTCGAGGTGGCCTCCAAGACGGGCGATCTCCTCGGAAATGTCCGAACGATCGGCAAAGACAGCGATCTCTTTCAGCAGACGCTCGTCATCCAGCGGAAGGGGAAGGCCGGCGTCCAGCAGGCGCTTGCGCATGGCGTCCCGCTGGAGTTGCGGGACGCGCGGAGCCTCGCGCTGGATACCCTTCAGAACATCGCGCACGACCTTGAGCCGGGTCTCGATGTCCTTCTTGAGATGCGCGCCTTCGCGGGTGCGGGCCTTGTCCCAGGCGGCAAGCGCTTTGGTGACAGTGCTTTCGATCAAAGGCCAGAGATCCTCCGGACTCCGGCTCTCGCCCTCTGTCAGGGTGAACACCCCGGGTGCCCGCAGGAGGGAATCCACCGCAAACCCGCGGCTGCCAAACAGTTCCGCATCCAGCTTTTGCATGGCGGCGACGTATTGACGGGCCAGCCCGCTGTCCACCCGCAGGGAGGACTGGCTTTCGTCCGCCCGGTCCAGCGAGACCTGCATCTGGAGACGGCCGCGTGAAATGGCTCCCGCCACCAGTTTCCGGGCACTCTGTTCCAGCGCATTGCACTCCCGCGGCATCCGGATGTCGATATCGCTTTGCTTGCGGTTCACGGAGGAAAGTTCCACCGCGCACCGCAGTCCCTGCTCCAACGCCTCCGCCCGTCCGAATCCTGTCATGCTTTTCATCCTTCCACCTGTGGCTGGACTGCAAGCCAATCGCAAGCAGGCTTCGATGGCCGGGTTTGATTTATTACCGGTATCATCAATCCGGCGAAGGCACCACGGCTATGCGCAGAAAATGGCGGGAATGCCCCTCCGGAAGAGTAACGCTCCAGGAAGTGGAGGGATCGATGGCGACGAGGGGAAGGCCCAGCGCGGTCCAGGCCTCCGGATCGCCCGGATCCGGAGAAATCTGGATTTGATAGCGATTTCCGGGCACACTGTCCCATGCGACCATGAGTTTGTTAGAAGCCACGAGAGTGATGGCCGTGATTTGGAGCCGGCTGGCGGGATCGTTCGGACGGGTGCCGGCGAGGAATTCAAGATAGTTTGACCGCCCGTCGCCGTCCAAATCGAGGTCACGGTCCAGAGCGCTGTACGGATCGAGACCGCTGGATATTTCGTAACTGTCCGGGAGGCCGTCGTCATCAGTGTCGAAAACGGCGGGGATCAGCGAAAGAGAGGCACTGCCGGGAGAACCGCGAAAGACCTCGCTTTCCGAATCCACGAACGTGGTATTCAACAGAAGAGGCAAAGAGGGATCATCCGGCATCAGCCAAACGTCGGCGCTGAAAATGCCCACGGCTCCGTCTTCGAACACAGCGGAAGAACCATCTGAAACGAGAAGGAAAATTCTTGAACCGGCAGGCACCCCGCCCGGGTTTCTCGTGTTCGGCGGAGCCGCAACCGGCTGGACAGAGGTGATACCGCCAACAAGACGGCCCGGAAAGACCACACCCTGGATCGCTCTCGAAGCAATGCGTGGTCCCTGGTTGACGACAATACTTCCCAGAGCCGGCGACGCCACATCCTCCCCCAGAGGAATAAATGACTGCAATGCCGATCTGAACTTTGCCGGATCTCCGCTTTTGATATCGGAAGCCCACGAAGACGACTGGCTTGCCGTATCGAAGCAGCCGATGCGGACACGGGTAATTCCTTCGGGGAGCGAACCGCCGTTTGGCGCGGTAACAGGTCTGGAAACCCTTCCGGCGAAGTCGTTCACGGAAATGTTCGTCGCCCGCGACGGCCGGGAGTCTGCAATAAGGAGAATAACAACCAGGAGGGACCTGATCATGGCATGTGGTGCGGAGATTTCGCTGCGAATTTCGAAGCCTGCACAACACAAGGCCGGTCCGGTAAACGAAACGGCGATTGCGGTGCCCGGGTTTCTTATTTGAAGTACTTTTGCAGAACCGCTTTCTCCGCCGGAAGCAGCGAGTCGCGCCACACGGAGTCGCCACCGCGACCCTGCCCATTGACACTGCCGGCACTTTGAGGGCCGACCGGAGTTTTATCCAACTGATGTTCGGTGTCCGCCGTTCCGATCGCATCGCCTGGCCGCGTGCGCTTCAGATCCTCCGACGTGAGAGATTCCGGCTTATTGGTATGCAAATTCGCAGGGTCGCTCGCGAGAGGAAGCGGCGCCACTCCCGGCCCGCGGTTTACTCCGCCCCGGCCGTTGCCCTCGCCTTCTCCATCGGGGCCGGACCCAGTGCCGTCGCCCGAACCTGTGCTATCGCCGGGCTTGCCTCCGTTTCCTTCTCCCGGGTTGTCACCCAGCAGCTTTTCAAGTTCACTTTGAGCTCCTCCGGCACCTGGTGCGGAACCCTTTCCACCGGAACACTTTTGGCAGGCTCCACCAGCCTGTTTCATTCCCTCCATCATTTTGCCCAGGTCACCTTTACTCAGGGATTTGAGAGCGGACGGGTCCACTTTCGAAAGTGCGGACATCAGCTTTTCATTGAGGCCCAGCGGTGACTCTTTCAGTGCCTGCACCGCGGACTTGAACTCCTGCGCAAGGCGCTGCTGTTCCTGCGGGCTCAGAGAATCCCCCGCTGCTTCCAAACCCCCAAGGCTGTTGCGAGCCTTATCCAGATTTTGCGCCAGCCCGTGGAGCTGATCCTTCATGCTTTCCTGGAGGTGGTCGGCAGCCTCAAGACTGCTGTGCTGATACCAGTCCCCGGGGTCCTGCTCTTTGAGCGCCTTCAGTTCCTCTTTCAACCGTTCGAGATCCTCTTTGCGAACAGCGTCCGACTGTTCAAGCTGAGCGATCGCCGCCGCGATTTCCTCATGAGAGCGCGGGGGAGGAATCTCCGCGGTCTGAGAGTGTTCACTTTTCACCGGAACGAGCAACCCGGCGAGGATGAGAGCGGTCGCAATGAGGACCGGCATGAGAACGCGAGCCAGGTTGAATTTCACTCCGGCATGGGCTCCCTCATCGAACGCCGGCCATCCCCCCCGCCCTGCGGCAGCGGTCGTGAGTGCATTGTTCATCCCGAGCACCCGGTCCAGCCTGGTCAACACTCCGTCAAAACTGACACTCTTCCGGCGGTACTGCACACCTGCGACCACCGCGGATACAACGACAGCGGCTGCGCAAAGCGATCCATAAACAATGCCGAAGCGATCCGGCAGATACTGCCGGCACAGAAACCCCGCCGCGAGCAGCACCACACCGAAGGCCACAATGCACGGCGACAGCAGGTCCATCAGCCAGGCAAGGTTGATGCACCGCATGGAGCGCATCGCCAATCCTCGCCATGGTTCGGGGACACCAGTCTTCACGGGATTGAGTTTGTTTGGACGGGGATCATCACGAAAAAGGGGGCACCAGCGGTGCCCCCCTCTCGAGAATTGATTTTGGCGGAGCCTTATTTCCGGCGGCGGCGAGCCAGCATTCCGAGGCCCGCGAGGAGGCCGAGCGCGCCAGTAGCGGGCTCAGGAATGTTACCCACGGGACCCAGCTTGAGGGACCCGAAGGTGCCGCGATACACTTCCGAGGCCAGATTGATATCTGTGGTGTTCAGGGAAAGCGTCAAGGTGGAGTCGCCGTCGATCTTCCAATTGTCGGCACTAAAGACACCAAACTCTTCTCCGTTGTTCAGCACGGCATCCCCATCGCTGTAGACGAGCATAAAGATCCGGGAACCAACCGGAACCCCGCCAGCGTTCACCGTATCCGGAGTTCCGGGGGTGGGATTCACGTCCGTAACGCTTCCGATAAGCCGTCCGGGCTTTTGAACTGAATTCACAACGCGGTTTGCAATACGCGGGCCTGTGGCAGTCCCGGCACCCGTGCCCAAAAGCGGCTGGTTAACAGAATTCTCTCCGAGTGGAATGAATGAAGCCAAAGCCGAATTAATCGAAGAGATTGTCGTGCTTTTCAGGTTGGTGAGCCAATTGGCATCCTGGGCTGCGGTATTAAAGTAGCCCACCCGGACCTTGATGCTGCCATTCGCAAGAGTAGCTCCACTGTTAAGAGTCACCGCGTTTTCTGTACCATTACCGAAATCGATAACGGCAATGGAAGTGGCTTGGGATTTCAAAGCACCCGTGAGAACACCAAGGGCGGCAAAAAGCAGAGTTTTTTTCATGGCTTATTAAGAGAGATGTAGGGGGCGAGGAACCAGTTGATCAGTTCGGGTGGGTTTGCGGAATCGTGATCACGCGGTCAGCAGTGGTAATGATGCGGAAGGAAGTACCGTTGCGGATTTGGATATTTGAACCATCATCGCCGCTACCGACGTCTTCAAGATACAAGCCGTTACTCGTTAGCGTAGCTGAAGTTTTAAAGTTTCCGGAAGTAGTGATGATGTTGATCAAATCACTGCCCGCAACGAGGCCGGCCACAAGTCCAAAATTTCCAAGAGTATTGAAATCAGTGCCCGCGGTGTCGGAAACCAGCGGGTTGATCAATCCCACGAAGTTACGATACGGGTTCCCAGCGTGGTAGTAGAGAGGGATTTTGGTCACCCCGCTCTTGACGTAGGAAACTTCGTTTCCGCCAATCGTGATCGTAGCAGGAGTGGCACCCCCACGGCCGATGATGAAACCCTGGCCAGGGTAGATCACGCGGTTCGAAGAATCATCACCGCTGCCGGAATCCTCCCAATAAAGACCATTGAAAACGTAGTTGGAGATGCTGGCATTCGGGTTAACGACGGAAATGGAATCACTTCCATTCGTCAAGCCACCGCCGCCGGGGAGCAACGTGCCCAGCGTCACATGCTTGCGAATGCAATAGGTGATCGCACCCGTCAACGGTGTCGTGCTGCCTTCCACGGTAACAGTGGTCGCCGTGTTGGACACGATATCATAGATCATCCCCACCGAAGCAGCAGGGCCGCTCAGGATTTCGATGAAGTGGGAGGAATCGACCGCTGGATTGGCGGAGGTCTGAAACTGATTTACCGTCCAGCCGGCACCCGTTTGGGTGATAACCGAATTCGGGGCTCCGGGAGCGTGGGAGGTCATCGCACCCTGAAACTCTTTCTTCGTCGTAAAACCACACACCACCGGAGTATTCCCGGGCGGGATCGTTTGCTTGTAGTAACCGATCACCGGGGTGGAAGAGGAAGTCTGAGCGTTCGCAACCCCCGTCAAAAAGGAGGTCGCCATCAGGACGAGGGGGAGGACGGTGCGTTTCATGGTTGGGTGTGTGGAATTTTGGAGTTACAAAAGCAATTTCGACAATTCAAACCAATTGTTTCGCGGTTGGGAAGGTTTTTTTCATCTAAAGCGAACTTTTTTCCACTTGTCGGAAGGATTGCGGTCAGGTCTCGAAGCTCATCCACAAGCAACTGGCAGGCCAAAACTACCACGAACGGCCCTCTCCGCAAAGGTTGTTTTGTAACATTCACGTAAATGCCATGTCTGAGGCCGAATTTCCATCTTCGGAGCGTGATCCGCCCCCTCTTGCCCCAAAGCACTCCGTCACCCCTTTTTACGAGTAAAAACAGCCGCAATCATGAATTCGCATCCTGTTTTCCACAGGTTGCTTTCATAGATGCTTCACTTACCGCCTCCCTGGAATACCCCATTCCCTTCAGCAGCAGTGAGCGAGCCCTTCCCTCTCCCGTCCATCGTGGCATCCGGGGCAGATGCCGAAAAACTCGAGTTCGTGATACATGTGGCGAAAACCCGAGGCCTTCTCCAGCTTTCGCTCCAAGGTCCCCACCGGGCAATCCATATCAACCTCCTCGATTTTTCCGCACCCGGTGCAGACGAGGTAGTCGTGATGGTGCCCCGGAGTCACAAGCGTAAAGTAGGTTGCCCGGTCATGCAGTCCCAGGCGCCGCACCATCCCGTGCTCTTCCAGTTTTATTAAAAGACGGTAAACCGTGGCCGGGTCACAGCTTTCCTTCAGGGATTTCGCCTGCGACAGTTCCGCGATCGTCACCGGTTTGTCCCGACCGGCCATTTCGCGAATCAGCAGGTCCAGCGCGCGTGTGCGGCGCAGCCCGCGCTTCCTCAGGCGCTCTGCGCATGCCTCGGCGAGGGAATCAATGTCGGCTTTCTTCATGGCGGAAGGAACGGCGAAATCGGGCCGCTGAAAAGCAAAAAGAAGATTGCGCCGCAGGCTCCCGGAGAGAACATGGGGCCGCACCCCCCAACGACTTCCAACCAGCGCCTTCCCTGCCCCGTCCATGCCATCCCGCCCAGGAGAACGCCGCCCTCTCATCGACGCCATCGCCGGACTGGTGCTTGTCTCTCTCCTTTGTGCGCTTTTTTGGTGGATGCTCAACAGCATGGACAAAACGTGGGAGTGGTCCAGTGCGTGGGGGTATCGCATCGTCCTCTGGGAGGGCTGGCTTACTACTCTGGGCATCTCGGCAGCGGCCCTGCCGGGCTCCTGCGTGGTGGCCACCATTCTCGTGGCCGGCAGCCGGGCAAAGCTGAAATCGGTACGCTGGATCACCCGGGGCTTTGTGGAAATCATGCGCGGTATGCCGCTGCTGACCCTCATTTTCATCGGATATTATGTCATTTTCACCCAGCGCCATATCGCGGATGTGCTGGCCAGCATCGGACTGGGAAGCAAAATGTTCGCCGGTGTGGCCCTGCTCTCCGTTTTCACCGCCGCCTATCTCAGCGAAATCCTCCGCGGCGGGCTCGACAGCA
This sequence comes from Verrucomicrobiales bacterium, assembly GCA_036262875.1. GTDB lineage: Bacteria > Verrucomicrobiota > Verrucomicrobiia > Verrucomicrobiales > V1-33 > V1-33. The sequence goes on along the minus strand of DATAIE010000974.1, from coordinate 8,833 downwards.
TCCCGCAGGGCCAGATTGACAGCGCCCGCGCCGTGGGATTCGACCGCCCGCAGATTCTCCGCTACGTCATCATGCCGCAGGCACTTCGACGCGTCCTGCCCGCCCTCGCCGGGCAGTTCGTGACCCTCGTGAAGGACTCCTCCCTGCTCAGCGTCATTGCCGTCGGCGAGTTCACCTACCAGGCCCGCTCCTACAATTCCGCCTCCTACAGCGGTCTCGAAGCATTCGTCATCCTCGGCATCGGCTACCTGCTGATCACCCTTCCCATCGCGTGGTTCTCCCACTGGATGGAATCCCGGTTCCGCTACCAAATGTAAGAATCCGCAGCGCGTCATGGAAATCCAGGCCTCCGCCCTCACCAAGACTTACGGCAAACTCCACGCGCTGGACTCGCTGGACCTCAGCGTCACCGGCGTGGGGGTGCTCGCTCTCATCGGTCCGAGCGGGGGGGGGAAAAGCACCCTCCTGCGCGTCATGGGCGGCCTGGAATACGCCGACGGAGGCAGTCTGAGCGTGAATGGAGTCGATCCCGGCGGCGAGGGCGCGGCTCTGGCATGGCGGCGGCGAAACGGGTTCCTGTTCCAGCAGTTCAATCTCTTCCCCCACCTCACCGCCCACCGGAATGTGACCCTGCCACTGGAAAAAGTTCACGGAAAGTCCCCTGCGGAAGCCGCCCTCACAGCGGATGAATGCCTGGAGCGGTTTGGTCTCACCGGCCATTCACACAAACTCCCCGCGCAGCTCTCCGGCGGGCAGCAGCAGCGCGTGGGTCTCGCGCGGGCCATCGCTTCGAAACCGGAAATCCTCATCCTCGACGAGCCTACCTCCGCCCTCGACCCGGAAATGACCGCCGAAGTGCTGGAACTTATCGGCGAACTCGCCGCCGCCGGCCAGCACATCATTCTCAGCACCCATGAGATGGGCTTCGCCCGAGCGGTGGCCGATCATGTCGCGCTGATTGCGAAGGGAAAAGTCGCCGAACACGGCTCCGCGGCTTCCCTCCTCGATCATCCAAAGGAGGAACTCACTCAGCGTTTCCTTTCCAAAGTGATGAAATTTGGAACGCCGCAGATCGTCGCAGGATAGGACTGCTCCCCCAGGGCTGTCAGGGGATCGCAGCCCTTGCTTCCCTGACGTACGCCTCCGGATCCTCCGCCAGCAGAATACCGCTGACGATTACCACCCGGCGGGCACCGGCCGCGATGACGACGGGGAGATTCTCCCGTTTGATCCCGCCGATGCAGAACACGGGCAGGTCGACGCGCCGGTGGACTTCGGCAATGTCCTCCAGGCCAATGGGGGTGTAATCAGGTTTGGTTGGCGTGGAAAAAAGCGGCCCGAAGCCGATGTAGTCGGGCCGGCTTTGGAGAGCCGCCTCTGCCTGGGCAAGACTGTGCGTGGAGAGCCCGACGATGGCCCCCTTCCCTGCGAGTTTCCGGGCTTCCGGAACGGAGAGATCATCCTGCCCCACGTGAGCGCCTTCTACGCCGGTTTCCGCGACGAGAGAGGGATGGTCGTTGAGAATGAAGGGAATGCCCGCCTCCAGCGAGAGAGGATGAAGGAGACGCGCGAGTTCCACGATGCGGTCGGGCGGCAGGTCTTTCGCGCGGAGCTGCACGATATCGATGCCGCCGCGGATCATGTCAGCCAGCATGGCGGGCATGGCGGCGGGAGCGCAGTAGCCGGTATCGAGAATGGTGTAGAGACGGCACTGAGAGGGGGATTTCATGGAGGCAACGTTCGAACAGGAAATCGGCGTTGCCAAACGGATGCGGGCCGCGTTGTTCCAGGACAGCTATCATGATCACCGAGTCTCAAATCACAGACGTTCTCCGCACCGTAAAATATCCTGGCTTCAGCCGGGACATTGTGTCCTTCGGGCTGGTGAAGGGAATCCTGCTCGACGGGGCAAACGTCACGGTGCGGCTGGAACTCGCCACGCGCGATGCGGCCATTCCCCGCCAGATTCATGTGGCCGCCACGGCCGCTCTTCAGGCCATGCCGGGCATCGGAAAAGTGAATCTCGACTTTAACATCAAAGAGCCGGAAGTGGCTGCCGGAGCAGTGGGAAAGAGCAGCATTCCCGGCGTGAAGAAAATCATCGCCGTCGCCAGCGGAAAGGGCGGCGTCGGAAAAAGCACAGTGACGGCGAATCTCGCCGTGGCACTGGCCGCGCAGGGATTGCGGGTCGGGGTGTGCGATTGCGATCTCTACGGGCCCAGTATGGGTCTCATGTTTGGCACGGACGAACAGCCGATGGCCACGGATGACAATGAGATTATCCCCATCGAAGCCCACGGTTTGAAAGTGATGTCGATGGCTTTTCTCCTGAGCGACAGCTCACCTGTTGTCGTTCGCGGACCGCTGGCCACGCGGTATATCACGCAGTTCCTCCGGCAAACCGCCTGGGGTGAACTGGACGTGCTGGTGCTGGATCTGCCGCCGGGCACCGGGGACATTCAGTTGACCATCGTGCAGACCGTGGCGCTCGACGGCGCGGTGATCGTGACGACGCCGCAGGAGGTGGCGCTCATCGACGCCCGCAAGGCGGTGGGGATGTTTGCAAAAGTGAACGTGAGGGTGCTCGGCATCGTCGAGAACATGAGCTATTTCCTGTGCCCGTCCGATGGAGTACGCTATGAAATCTTCGGGACGGGCGGCGGCGAAAAAGAGGCCGCAAGACTCGGGGTGCCTCTGCTGGGAAAACTCCCTATCGACATTCCCACGCGTGAAAGCGGCGACAAAGGCAAGCCGATCGCCCTCACTCCGAAGGAGGCAAACCCGGTAAGCGCGGCTTTTCACGAACTGGCCGCGACGGTGTGGTCGTCCGTGAAGCAGGCCGGTTGACGGGACTCCCGGCTACTTGTTATCCGGACGGAAGATCCAGCCATTTTGGAGGAACTCCGTGATCTCCACCTGATTGTTGGACGAAATGTTCTCAGGAAAGCGGAGACGGATGACGGCGAAGCCGCTGTACATGCTCGACGGCGGCGGCTGCAGGACCAGGTGTTTGCGGATGACGGTGTCCAGCGGCGAGTCCTTCAGACAGTAGCCGGAAATAAGATGGCGGGACTTGAGGTCGCGCACGAGATAGCAGTGGTACTTGGCTTCGGTGAAGGCTCCGTTGAAGTAGTCCGTATTGACACTGTGCTCGATCACGGCGCGCATCAGCACGGGCTGCTGGGGGCGGCGCGACTGCAGTTCATCCCACGTCAGGTCACCATAGGCGGTGAAGCACTCCCAGTCGACAAGAAAGGCGTCGCCCTTCCGTTCGAGGCCGATAGGCACCTCGTCATAGTTCGCGAGCGAGAGCTGGAAGGTGATGAAGTTACCGTCCACCTTGACCGATTCAGCGGGATCGAAGGTGTTCCGGATTTCGATGGGGTGCCACGGATTGTCCTTGTGATAAAAGGCACGGATCTTCGGCTCCACGCGGGCCCGGTCACGCACATGCTTCAGCATCTCGTCCAGTGTGGGAGCGGACACGAAGCGGGTAACCGTTTCGCGCAATGCGGCTCCGTATTCGACAATGCTGCGCGTTTCCAGTTTAGGGCCGCCGGGCTCCAGTGTGGTCACAGCCCCCTGCTGCACCCACTGGGGCTTGCGGGTGGATTCAGGCTTTGGTTTGTGATACTGGTTCCATGCGAGCCACCCGACGGCTCCGGCGAGGATGATCACGCAAACGACCAGTCCGCGCACCATTGTTTTTCCAAAGGCCTGGCCGTGACTGCGAATTTTGCGGCGGCCGCTCCGCCGGCGGCTCGCTTGCTCCGGGTCATCGAAATCCCCGTGGGTCAGTTCATGTTTGCGGCGGCGCATGTTGACGCGATGGACCTCCGGCTGGCCGGGGGCATTGGGATGGCGGTCCGGCGTACTGGTGCTGTGCAGGCGCTGACGGAACTCGAGATCGCCGCCGATGGGGCGCTTTCCAATTTCCCAGTCCTCCCGTCCGCTGCCCCGCAGATTGGACATCATGTTGTCGCCGGCGCGCGCGGCGGGGATCTGGCTTTGGCTGGCTTCCTCCTGGATCACGGGGGCGTCATCCGGCACGGAAACCTTCGTACGGCAGAAGGGGCAAACCACGCTGGATCCTGCCATGGCTGGCGGAAGCTTGATGACCTTGCGACAGGCCCGGCAAGTAAAAACTAACCTCTCGTGCTGATCCATGGAAGGGGAGAATCGGGGAACCGGCGGATGTTGATGGGAGCGGGTCGCAATGCAAACAGAAAAGCCATTCCTCACAAGGCCAGATGCCCCAGTGCGAGGAGACCGTAGTAGGTATATTCCACGTCGAGAATGTCCTCCGCCCAGTGTCCGTGGAAGCCGCCCTCCGCACTCCACAGGGTGTCGATGTAATCGAGGAGCGACTCTTTGTATGCCGCGAAGGAAACCTGCATGCCGTCCAGCGCGTGGAGCGCCACCGCCGTGGACAGGAGGTCCGGAAGAGGCGCTCCGGGCGCAGCGAGAAAACCGCCGCCAGGATGCTGCTGTGCGAGGAGCCACGCGCCATTCCCCGCCGGCGGCGTGCGGCGAAGATGACGGAAAAGAGAAACCGCCGCAGCGGTGGCCGGTACGGTGCCCATGGGCATGCCGGGCTCATTTCCATACCCGCCCGCCGGCACGGCAAGAGACTGAAGACAGGCGGTAAGGGCGTCCGCGGACGGCAGCGGGGCGCCCAGGTCATGGTGCGCAGCCCAGCCAAGCAGGCACCCATACGCGGTGCACTGCGGCGCTTCCCTGCGCTGGTTGAAACCGCCATCCGGTGTGAGCCACGCGTCTATGCGATCCAGCAGGCGGCTGCGTTTTTCCGGCGTCAGGGTCTCCGCTTTGCCGACTGCGGCGGCATGACAGCGCGCAAGGCAGCAGAGGTGGATGAAGTCGAGACCTTCGCCATCGCCGAAGGTTTCCAGCCATGCCGCCATCCGCGGCCAGTCCGGCTCCCGCCGGAGAGCCAGCAGGGCCTCCATTCCGAATACGGTATAATACAAATCAGGGCGGCCGTCGCGGTCCGGAAAAGCGCCGCATGGCATGACCTGACGTGTGAGGTATCCCTGCACGAGGTCCGTGGCATCCCCCAGCAACTGCGGGGCGAGACGTGCCACCTGGAGCATTTCCAGACGGAAACTCATGATCCCTGCCTCTGCCGGACCCAACCCTGGACCGAATTCCAGATGCGGCTCCATTCCTCGGCGGCTCCCTCCTGAAACCGCCGGGCACCGGCCCCGTGCTCAAAGTACACGCTCCAGCAGAAGATGGCGGCTGCATAGAGGAGCAGCCAGATGAACCAACGGGGAATATGCATGAAGTGGCCGGTAAAAAGGAACCTGACATCACAGCATACACCCGGCGTCAGGTCCAGAGTGGAGAAAGGAGGAATTTCAGACTGATCTCATTTCGCCGGCGGCGGCACCGGCAGGACGTTCGGCTGATCCGCTGATACTGTGAAGTGCACTCCTTCAATCGGTTTGCCGGTGATGTCCGACGCAGTCCACTTGAGCGTGTATTCCCCGGCGGGCACTCTGGCCGGCTCGGGTTCGTCGCCGTTGAGATTGAACTTGAGATCCACGTCACTGGCGCTGGCGAACTGTCCCAGGCCCTCCAGCGATCTCAGGGGAGGCAACACCTCCAGACTGGCGGGAATAAAGGTTACCGTTTTCCAGGGATTGGTCGTGCCGGCCTCCAGCGTGAACTTTACCTCGAACAGCTTCAATTCCATGGCCGCCTCCCAAACGCCTGGCGAAACTTCCTTCGCAGGGGCTTTCGGCTGCCACGCAGCCGTGTCGAGACGGAACCGGCCATCGGTCTCCGCTGCTTTCGTAAAGAAGAGCGCGCCCCCCTCCACTTTGCCGTAATCGCCACCGATCGTGACCGCCCCGGGATTCACCGCCGTAATGCCGGTGAGGCGAAGCGAGGCAGGCGGACGCGTGCGGGTGAGCTTATACTCGATCCGCTCCGGAGATTCGGACTGCATCTCCATCGTGAATTTTTTGGGATCCACCGAGGGCTTGGGATTCAGAGCCTCCTTCGGCAGAGAAAAGATAAAATCCAGTCTCCCGGTTGAGGGGGCCGCCTTCGGTTTTTCCTCAGTTCCCGGGAAGGAGATCATACTGGCCGACTCCGGGAGGTCGCCGGTAAACGTGAGGACCATCTGACGGAGAGCGGGAGGATCCGGCGGAGTTTTGGGATCTGAATTATCGATCTTCGGGTCGACGGGTTTGACGTTCGTTTCCGTTTTCGGCGGGACGTTCGTGATGACCACGTCTTTTTTCTTCTTCTGCTGTTCGTTGTAGAAGTACCACCCTCCGCCGCCGGCGGCGGCCAGCACCAGGAGGACCACCACCACAAGACCGGCGCTGCTTTTCTTTTTGGGGACAGCAATGGCGGGAGGGGCGGGGTCTACAACAGGCTGGAGCCGGATGGCGGGCTCCTCGTTAACAGGCTCAGGCCGGGGGATCTCCGGGAGTCGCGGCTGAACGGCTGTTTTATCCGGCACCGCCGTGAGGCGCCGCGCGGTATCGAGGGCCAGGGAGACACTGGCGGCGGCACCGGCAGCCGTCGCAGAAAGGGTCGCCGCGGATTTGGAGTCAAACTTGCCGGCGGATACGAGGTCCTGAGCCTGGGCCACGGCGGCGGCGGCTTCTCTCGCGAGGCGCCGAGCCTCCACCTGCTGGCGGGAGAGATCGCTGTCATCCATGCCGTGCGGCATCTTCAGGCGCAGGATTTGATCCGAGGATTCTTTGGCCTGACGTGCGGCGGCCTCGATGGTGTGCAGGGCATCCATCTGCTCCGCAGTGGAGGCCGCGGTAGCGGTTGCGGTCGCCGTGGCACTTTTGGTGGCGGTGGCGCTCCCCGTGGCGGTGCGGGAGGCTTTCTGAGAACGTTCGGCACAAACAGCTGCGGCGGCTTCCGCCTGGACGGCGAGCGCGCGCAGTTCCTGGAGGGCCTCGCGGCAGGCAGTCTCCGTGCGACCGCCGGGCGCGGCGAGATCACCGGTGAGCTTCGTCGCGCGGGCGGAGGCGTTGGTGGCGGTCTTGAGGGAGGTCTCGTCCACCACCGTGCCGGTACGCCCGGCTTTGATCACATCGACAGACGCCACGGCGCGATCAATGCGCAGGACCTCGTGTGAGATCGCGGCATCCAGCGCTTTCAGACGGCGCTCCTGAGCCCGGCGCACAACTCCATCGAAGGGGATGCCTTCATCCGCGAGCAGCGCCTGCATGAGCGACCGGCAGTCCGTCGCCTTCCCTTCCCCGGCCAAACATGCGGCCAGAGTGCGGTTTCCGTGGCTGCTGAGACCGGGAATGGCAATGCAGGCGCCGGACGAGTAAAACGCCTGCGCCGCGGCATGGCGTCCTCCCACAGCAAGATAAACAAGACTGGCAAATGCTTTAAGCGGTGACGACTGCTGCGAATCCCTGGTAACCGTAACGTCCGCGCCAACCTCAGACTCCTCCTGAGAACGGGCGAGCTGGAAAGGGATATGGATTTGCACAGCAGACCAGTCCACCGTGCCCTGAGAGTCCACTCCCTCCAGCAAAGCCTGTTCGAGCGGGGCCGGTACGGCGCCGCACTCCACCGCCGCATCCACGCCGGTGGCCGCATCCCAGAGGACGGCGGTCAACTTCATGAAAGGGACCGCACCTTCGCGGCGGAGTGCTTCAGCAATGGTCGTTCCTCCGGTGTCCTCTTCGACGACGACCCAGCCCTCCTCGAATTCCGTCATCTCCAGCAGAGGGACAAGCCCGGAGGGCTGCGACGTGGCGAGGGCTTTGACCTTTTCCGCCGTCTGCGTCGTGACACTGGGGTCGTGCTCCTTGTAGATCAGGGTGACTTTCACCTTCGTCTGACGCTGCCGGTCGAGACCGCGGAAGACTTCTCCCAGGAAAACGCGACCGGCGCGCTCAAGCGTGAAACGGTCCGCAAGGGCCGGAACACGGCGCTCCTGACGGGGCTCACGCGAAATGGCGGGTGCACCGTCCAGCACCTGGCGCAGGTCTTCGAGGAGTTCGCCGAAATTGCGATACCGGACGGCGGTATCCTTCTCGATCATGCGGGCCACGATCTCCCGCATGCGCCCGGAGAGGGAGGGCGGAAGCCTCGGCTCGTAGCTGTTCGCACTGAGCCGGTCCTGGACGATTTCCATGGTCGCCCCCTCGACAGGTCCGCCGCCGGCGATGAGAAACCATGCCGTCATCCCCAGGGAAAAGACATCCGTGCGCTCATCCAGCGCGAGTTCCCGGATCTGTTCAGGACTGGCGAAGGCCGGGGACCACTGGGAGGCGGAGGCGTGGTCGATGGTTTCGTCCGCTGAGACCTTCACGATCCGCTTCACGAGACCGAAGTCGATGAGCTTCACCTGCGGCGTGGATTCACCGAAGACGAGAAGGAGATTCGAGGGCTTGATGTCCCGGTGGAGAATGTTACGCCGGTGCGCGTAGGACAGCGCCTCTGCGGTCTGGCGGATCAGTTGCAAGGCCTCCACCGGCGGGACCGGACCAGTCTTCTTGACGTACTCCTTGAGGTCCCCGTCCGGGCACAACTCCATGGCATAGAAGAACGTGCCCTCCGCCTCGCCGAAGTCCGCAATGCGGGCAATGCCCGGGTGATTCAGCCGCGCATGCTCGCGGGCCTCCTTGAGAAACCGCTTCTTGGCCGCCTCATCGAACGCCAGCCGGTCGATAATGACCTTGAGCGCCATTTCCGTGCCAAGAAAACTGTGGCGGGCCCGGTACGTACGTCCAAATCCGCCCCGGCCCAATTCATCGGGCTTCCCGTCGGGGCGGCTGAGCACTTCGTAGTTACCGAAGCGCATGGAGGTTGAATCTTCCTGAAC
>DATAIE010000973.1:0-7467 GCA_036262875.1 Verrucomicrobiales bacterium | reverse complement strand
CCCATGCCGGTGCCCTGACCAACTTCCCGCGTGGTGAAGAAAGGCTCAAAAATGCGGGAGCGCGTGGCCTCGTCCATTCCGTGGCCGGTATCCGTGACGCTGAACCGGACGAACTTGCCTTCGCCCGCTTCCGGATTCTGGGCGGCCCGCGCCGCGGAGATTTCCACCAAACCGGTGGCGATGCGGAGCCGTCCTCCGCGGGGCATGGCGTCCCGCGCGTTGATCACGAGATTCGTCACCACCTGCTCCAGGCTGGGAGCGTCGCCCATCACATGCGGCAGGTCCTCCTGACATTCCCATTCCACCGCAATGTGCTCCCCGATGAGGCGCTGGAGCATGCTGGACTGGCTGTCGACGAGCGCATTGAGATCGAAGGGGGCCGGCTGGAAGAGCTGCTTCCTGCTGAAGGCAAGCAACTGCCGCGTGAGGGTGGCGGCACGCTCCGAGGCATTGAGCGTCTCCGCGAGAGCAATGCGGGTGTTTTCCGGAAACTCCTCCGTGGAAAGCTGCAGACTGAGGTGCCCCTGAATGATTGTCAGGATATTGTTGAAGTCATGGGCCACTCCCGCGGCAAGCTGGCCCACGGCCTCCATTTTCTGAGCCTGGCGGAGCTGCTGCTCGAGGGCCATGCGCGCCGTGATGTCCTCCGCCATGATGATGAGGTGCGGCTGCCCGCAGACGGTGGTGGGCTGAGTGGAGATCAGCACCTTACGGGCGGCTCCGCTTTTGTTTCGCAGATCGCATTCGCGCGAGCGCAGGGGCTGGGGTTCGCGCAGCGGAACGATCAGCCCGGTATGATTCAGCACCGGATGAGAATGGGTGAGGATCTCCTCGCGGGTAAAACCCGTCACCAGGGTAAACGCCTCATTCGCATCGACGATCTGGCCGGTGGTGTAGTTCAAAATGGCCTGAGCCAGGGGCGCCGCCCGGAAAGCGGCGGCAAACCGCTCTTCGCTCTGTCTCAGTTCTGCGGTGCGCTGCTCCACCGTGCGCTCCATCTCCACCATCTGCATCCGGGCCTCCTGAGCCCACTGCCACTTCCGGGTGAGCGAGGCCACCAGTTGCTGCACCTCCTGGTTGTCGAAAGGCTTCTTGAGAATGAGCAGGTTGTCGGAGGTGCCGAGGCGGGCCTGAATGTCCTCCCACGAGTAGTCGCTCCATGCCGTGCAGATCACCGCCTGGAGTTGCGGGTCCACACGCCAGAGCTGCTGGATGGTTTCCACGCCGTCCCATCCGGGCGGCATGCGCATGTCCACAAACACAACCGCATAAGGCTGCCCCGCCGCCATAGCCTCCTCCACCACACGCAGCCCGTCCTGACCCTGGGGCGCGTATTCGATCGCGCATTCAGGTCCTGCGAACGGGGAAACGGCGGTGGTCCCAAAAAGGGCCGATTCCGCCTCCGCCAGAGGAGCAGCCGGAGCCGAAGGAGTGCAGAGGATTTTGACAAAGTCTGCGTGGATCGCAGGATTGTCGTCGATGACGAGGATGCGGTGTTCAGTGCAGGGCATATTCAGGGGAAATACTCAGTGGCAGGGGATTGGCGGAGGTGGCCTCCCGCGGGAGCAACCCGCAGGGAAGTTCCAGGATGAAAGTAGCGCCCTGTCCGGGCCCGGGGCTGGCCGCAGTGAGCGAGCCTCCCATTTCCTTAGCCGCGAGCGCGCTGCTGTGGAGGCCAAAACCATGACCGTCCCGGCGCGTGGTGAACCCGTGGCTGAAGATGCGGCTCAGGTTTTCGGAAGCGATTCCCACGCCGTTGTCCGTGATGCGGACACTCAAACGGTCCCCAAAGGAGAGCCCGATGGTGACGAGCGCCTCTGTATCGGGGGGAAGGTCCTGCACGGCGCGGGCCGCATTGCGCAGCAGATTGATCAGGATTTGCAGCAGCCGGTGACGGTCGGCAACGATGTCAGGAACCGGCAGCGGCGGCTCCACGATCCGGGCATCGTGGCGGACAAAATCCTCCGCTGTGAGGCGGATGGCATCGCGAACGACATCCCCGGGATTCAGCTTCTCCCGGCGGCTCTTGCCGGCCGCAGTACACTGCTGCGCACTCACGATTTCGCGAAGATGCTCGATGCTGCGCAGGAGGTTTTGCACCTCTTCATTCAATCCTCTGTGTTCCGCCGTGAGATGACCCGCAAGCTGGTCGATGTATTTGGGAATGATGCGCCCGCGCTCATCCGTCGTGAGAAATTCCGCAAGACGGTGCCTCTCACTGCTCAACATCCCGGCCACCTTTGTCAGTGTGGGCAGCCGGCTGTCCCGGAGGCGCTCGCCGAGGAGATGCGCGGAGACATTCACGCTGTTCAGCACATTCCCCACGTTGTGAAGCACTCCCGTCGCCACCTCCGCCATGCCGGCGCGCCGGCTGGCGTCCACCACGCGGAGGTGCAGGCGCTCCAGTTCCTCCGCGGCTTCATGCTGGGGCGTGACATCGATGAGCACGCCGCGCAGGATGGTCGCCAGCCCGTCTGAAAGGCAGCAGGGCGCGGCAATGTCCTTCAGCCAAAGCCATCGCCCGCCCGAGGTGATCATGCGGTATTCCACCCGGCAGGTTTTCCCGGTCTTTGCCGCCTCATAGCGTGCCGCCATCACGGCTGACCAGTCATCCGGATGCACCTTTTCCCGCCAAAAACCGGCATCCTCCGTGAACTCCTCAGGCCGGTAGCCGAGGATCGGCGTCACTCCCTCGCTGACAAATCGATGAACGTGTCCCGCGGGGTCCCATTCGTAGACCACGCCATCGATGGAATTGACCATGGCGGCAAACTTGTCCCGCGCCCGGGCGGCATCTCCGGCCAGCCGGCTCCGGAGACGGTCTTCATCGTTGACGGTGGCCATCGCCGCGAGGGAAACGAGGGCGGCCAACCCCAGGACCGCGAAGCCCGCACAGGCGAGTCCGGCATACCCCGCATTCTGCACCGCGAGCCGTCCCACAAACAGCACCGCGGGGAGGAGCACCCACGCCATCAGGAGGATCGGCAACCCGAGACGCCGCCTCCAAAATGCCATCTGGAGGCACCCGAACAGCGCGAGACACGCCCCGCAAAACAGGGCGTAATCGACGTCAATTTGGGCAAGAATGGGCGTATCCACAGGGCGGAGTAGGGCGGAAGGGGCAAATTTGATGTAAAATCCATAAATAAGCAACAAAACCCCACACATTTTACTAACCGTTTACCCAACTGTGACAAAGTTTACGTAATTTCCGTAGATGCGTGTGTCAGCACGTCGCACTTGAGCAAATTTTTGTGTTTTCCAGCCTCTGGAGCCGCTCCGGAGGGTCCCCTCCACCCCAGGATGGACAAACTTTTTACAACTCCCGCATCCCTCTGCACGGGGAAGTAGCGCATACTCCGCCCATGAACCGGAGCACTCTCATCCTCTCCGCAGCGCTCATCGCCGCCGCCGGTGGCTCGGCATGGCTCGCCATCGACAACCATCGCCTCCGCAATGAGCAGAATGCGGCGGATCAGCAGAGTCAACCTGATGCCAAAAAATCGCCGCCCGTCCTCCGGTCCTCCACGACCGCCGGAGGATCCGCCACAGGTCATCCGGCGGTGAAAGGGCCAAAGCCGCGCGACTCCGGCAAGCCGTTGGTCTCCGTCGTCAAAGACGCGCTCTTCCAGGTCGCAGAGAATGGCGACGGCACCTTCACCGTCAGCGATGCCGCCGGCACGTGGCAGCAAAAGATGACCGTGGAACAGTGGCGCGACTTCAAACAAAAGATGGACCGCGCCGCGGTGGCCTCCGCCGTGAAGGGCCCGGACGGCCCTTCATGGAGCCCGGGCAAAGCGACAGGACCACCGGACACCGCGAACTTTGGCGACTACGCCACCGCCTGGGCCTCCCAGGCATCCGACGGAGGAAAGGAATGGCTCCAGTTGAAGTATGCGAAGTCCGTCGAGATCAGCGAGATCAACATCCACGAAACCTACAATCCCGGCGCGCTCGCAAAAGTCGTAGCCATCATGCCGAATGGCAGCGAAAAGACCATCTGGGAGGGAACGGAGGACACCGATACCGGCATCGTCGAACGCGCCGTGAAAGTGCCCAAAGGCATCCGCAGTGATCAAATCCGCATCGAACTCGATACCAGCCGCGTCCCTGGCTGGAATGAGATCGATGCCGTGGAACTCGTGGGCACCGACGGCAGCCGCCAGTGGGCCACCGAATCCACCGCCAGCAGCTACTACGGCCAGGGCCGGGAATCCGGAACTACCGAACTCTCGGGTCTGCAGATCGAGAGCACCGGACTCATCCTGGAAGGAACCCAGAGGCAGGTCCGCCTCCGGTGAACTACAGCAGCGGCGCGGCCGGCCGGAAGATGGCCTCCGCAATCTTATGCCGCAGCGGACGCCGCTGATATTCCTCCAGCGTCACGGCGTGCGATTCCATCGCCGTTTGGTCGAAGAACTGATCCGCCGCCTGCGTGGTCGCCTTGCAGGTGAGCAGCACGTTCAGTTCAAAATTGATGCGCAGTGAGCGGATATCGAGATTTGCACTCCCCGCCATGGTGTAGAGGCCATCCACCGTGAGCGCCTTGGCGTGGATCATGCGCGGCTGGTATTCCAGGATGCGGATGCCGTGAGGCAGCAGGTCATCGTAGTAGGAGCGCATGACGTGCGTGAGGTAAAAGCGGTCGCACTTCTCCGGCACCAGCAGCGCCACATCCACGCCGCGCATTCCCGCCAGTTGCAGCGCGGCCAGCAGCGCGCGTTCGGGAACGAAATACGGCGTGATGAGCCGGATGCGCTTCTCCGCCCGGTGGATGAGCGCGATGGTGCTCAGTTGCACCTCATCGATATCATTGTCCGGCGCTCCGGCCACCACCTGCCCTCCCACCTCGCCGCAGGCATCGATCGACGGATAGTACTCCACAGACGTCAGCGGCTGGCCGGTGGAGAAAAACCAATCCTGCGCGAACACCTCCGCCAGTTGCGAAACCAGCGGTCCATTCAACCGCACCCCCAGGTCGCGGTAGGGCGGCAGATCGCTGCCGCGCCAATACTCGTCGGCCACATTCATACCGCCGGTGAGCGCGGTGGTACCGTCCGCCACCACCAGCTTGCGGTGATTGCGGAGGTTCAAATTGAACCGCCAGCGCCGGAGCGAAATCGAGTTGAACCAGGAGAACTCCCCGCCCGCTGCGATCAGCGGCGCAAAGAAAGCCCGTCTCGTAAAAAAGCTGCCCATTTCATCCACCAGCACCCGCACCTGCACGCCGCGCTGCGCCGCTTTCACCAGCGCATCGCGCACCGCGCGGCCCGCCCGGTCATTCCGCCAGATGTAAAATTCCAGATGCAAATGATGCTGCGCGCTGTGGATCACCTCCAGCATCACCGGAAAGAAGGACGTGCCGTCCGGCAGCAGCGAAGCGGTATTCCCCGCGGTGGCAGGCATGCCGTTCACGCGCTCCAGTTCCGGCATGGCCGCGGCCAGCATCGCACGGCGCTTCCGGCTGCTGCCGGCGGGCGTGGCTTCCAACTGGCTGTCCAGCGCCCTCACCAGCGCCAGCCGCTTCCGCTGCACCCGCTCGTTTCCGATCAGAAAATAGAAGAGCCCAATGCCGGGGATGAAGATCAGCGCCCAGAGCCATGCCAGTGTGGAGTTGGGCGACTTGCACCGCTGCGCGAGCAGATGCGGAATCATTAGCCACTGCAGCAGGGCGGCGACCGCACCGACTGCCACGATCCATTCTCTGAAAGTCATGAGAACGGACTTTCGGTCAGGACAGGAGACGAATCAATCAAAGTCCGCGCGCATATGAGTTGCACCGGCTGAACCATCCCTCGCGCCACCGGGTCTCATCCTTGGGAGCGTGGGCGATGCGGTTTTGGAGCACCTGTTTGGAAGCCGCCGCAAACGCCGCCGGTGCCTGGGCCGCCGTCACCGCGGGCATCTTTTGCAGCACCTGCAGCAGGCCCCAGCCGTGGCCCTGATAGCGCTCGGAGGGATTCGTGCCCTCGCCTTTGAAATTCACATAATCCATCAGGCAGTAGAGCCCTGCGCCCGATCCCGACAGCGCCATGAACTTCGCACGCAGTGCCTCGCGCTCCTCACCGCGGGCCGCCGCCAGGATTTTCGGCAGGGAATTCACACTGCGCTGGGCCGCGTATTCCGCCTGCAGCGGCACCGTCGCCGCCAGCAGCGCGCGCAATTCGGTCATCCGCTCCGACTTCTGCGCCGCATTGAACGCCGCGCGATCCGCCCACGGACAGGCCTTGGCCGACGCCAGCCAGCCCGGCACCTTTACCCCGCGAGCAATGAACAGCCTCACCAGCCCGGGAAAGCTCTCCTCGTACGGCCCGCGCACCCCGGCCGGATACCAGATGAAATGCCCGATCCCGAGCGACGCAAATTTCTCGCCGCCGTTCCAGCTCGTGAGGCCGGAAACCGTGCCCCCGCATTCGTTTTTCCAAATGCGCTGGCCGATCTTCGCCGCCGTCTGCGGGGCAATCGCCAACCCGGCTGCTGCCGCCGGTATCGTGAAGAGGACCGCGGCCAGCAGGACGTGTCGGATCATGAGTCGCGGATTATTTGATGAACTGAATGGGAGCCACCGCCATCTCCGCAGCCGCCGCCATCGCATGCTGCTCCGGACTGCACGAGGAATCGATCGGCGCATCCGCCTCCCGGTCCACCGGATCCACCAGTTCCTTCGCCAGCATGTAATTTTCCAGCTCCTCGCCGCTCACATCCGCCAGCATTATCCCGTTCACAATCACGCACGGGCTCAACGGCTGCCCCGTCTTCTGCTCCATCTCCCAGCGAAACGCCGGGTTCTTGATGATGTCCTTCTCCTCGAAAGGAAGCTCATACTTGCGCAAAATCGCGCGCACACCCTCGCTCCAGCCACAAAAGGTCTTCACGTAGGCAGTGATTTCAGGTTTCGGTTTGCTCATAGTCTTTGGGGGATAGTCCAGCGTCACCCTACGAGCCCCTTTGCCGTTTGCAAGGCCGGGGCGGCAGGGGGCAAAAAGGGGGCAGGCCACGGGTGCGGCGGCTGATTTATGGGCATTCCGGGCGCACCTATGCTTTCGACTCCAGATCATCGGTAATTGCCGCAAACTGCTCCAATGCCGCTTCCAGGTCTTCCATGATCTCCCGCGCAATCACCTCCGGGGCGGGAAGGTTGGCGCTTTCTTCGAGGGCTTCGTCTTTCAGCCAGAAGATATCGAGGTTTACTTTGTCCCGCTTGAGGAGGTCGTCGTAGGTGAAGGCTTTGAAGCGCTCGCTTTCCTTGCGCTGGTGGCGGTTCTGCGGGTGGTAGCAGGTGACGAAGTCGTCGAGGTCGGTGGGCTTCAGCGGGTTTTCTTTCAGCGTGAAGTGCATGTTGGTCCGCAGGTCGTAGATCCACAGCTTCTCGGTCCACGGCTGCTCGCGGCCCGGCTTGCGGTCGAAGAAGAGCACATTTGCCTTCACGCCCTGCGCATAGAAGATGCCGGTGGGCAAGCGTAGCAG
>DATAIE010000972.1:0-3056 GCA_036262875.1 Verrucomicrobiales bacterium | reverse complement strand
AGGGTGATGCCTGCGATGGCTCCGGAGGTGTCAGGCAAAGCGATGACGCCGTTGGCCGGATGCTGCGTGAACCAGAGAGCATACGGCTCCGGCAGCTTGTCAGGCTGTCCGGCGATCGCCAGTGTGCCCTCCACTTCGTTTTTGCGGAAGTCGAGGGTGCCGCCGGCGAACCGGCTGCGGCCTGCAAGTTCCACCAGACCGCCGAAAATAAACGAAGCGAAGCCATCGTTGAACTTCTGCGGCAGTCCAAAACGTTCGCCGGTGGCTTTCGCGATCAACGCAGTATCCACCCACGCCCGGGCATGGTGACTGTCGCCGAGACGGCGATCCATTTCGGCAAATGATTCCTGGGTGGCGAGGGTGGCGGGTTTGTCTTTAGCGTTGCCGAGAACGGAGAGGGTGCGGTCCAGCAGGGAGCGCTCCTGTGAGGCCACGATCCATGTGCGGTGCAGACTGACGAATCCCTGATCTTTCAAAGTCCAGGTCAGGGCACCGGGGCAGACGGCTTTGGTATCGACCTTTTTCCCGGCCGCAGAGAGCAGGGTAATGAGGGCATCCCTCACGCGGCCGAGGGTTTTCGATTCGTCGAAGTGGAGGACGGCAATGCCGCGCGGTTTCGTGGAATGGTCAGGGTTTGGGTAGAGGGCCACACCCAGGCGTCCGCTGAGGAGTTCCGCAGAGACATCCCAGAGAGACGAACCGAGCAGGAGTTCCGCAGTAATGCGGAAGACGACTGCTTTGCGATAATCCGCCGACTGTTCGTACTGGTGGAACTCGTCGGTGGAGAGAGCCCACTCCAGCGCGCGTGAAGTCCGGACTGCGCGCACAAGTTCTCCCAGGTCCGAGACCTCGATAAATCCAATGGCACCCTCCGGAATGGACGCTGCGAGCGATGGCTGCCGCGCAGAGACCGGGGTGAAAGCGAGGAGGCAGGCAAGGCCGGACAGGAGCAGCAGGCGGCTGAGTTTCAGAATTGTGGTCATGGCTGTGGCGTCTTTCAAAAACTCCCGGAGAGGGTTGCCCCGTGAGACGCTCTTTCCGGAAAAAGGTTACAGGTCCGGGAATCCTGCGGCGCACTTTCCCGTGGAACGCCTGCGCCGTGTGTGCCACGGACAGTCCATGCCTGAAACCCCGCTTCTCCTCCGTCCGTTCATGCGCGCCAACGGGCGCACGGTCATTGTGCCCATCGACCACGGGACGGCCATTCCCGTGCCCGGGCTGGAAAAGCCGGCGGAACTCATCACTGCGCTGCGTCCGTGGGCGGATGCTTTTGTGGTAAACTACGGGCTCGCCCGTGCGTGCTCCAGTGCGCTGGAGGGCCGCGCCATTTGCCTGCGCACGGATGTATATAAACCCGCACGGGCCGGCAATCCGGATCACGGTGCGTGGATGACCTATGGCGCTGCGGAGGCCACCCGCACCGGTGCTCGCTGTGTGATGAACATGCTGTATCCGCACCACCCGGATGAAGCCCGCCAGTTTCGCGAAGGGGCGCGGCTTATCAGCGAGTGCCATGCCGCGGGTCTGCCGGTTATCACCGAGTCCTTGCCATTTGGCCTTGGACGCACAGCGGAGTATACGCCGGAGAATATCGGATTCGCCGTGCGCGCTGCGGCGGAACTCGGTGCAGACATTGTGAAAACGGCATGGCCAGGCGACAAAGAGGCCTTCCGCCGCATTGTAGACGCCTGCTTCGTTCCCGTTATTATTCTGGGTGGCGCAGCGGCGAATGACGACGCTTCCATTCTCAACATGGTCGCGGATGCCATCGATGCGGGGGCCGCCGGCATCGCTATCGGACGGAATGTCTGGCAGCATTCCAATCCCGCCCTGATGCTGCGCCGCCTGCACGCCATCGTGCATGAAGGAGCCGGTGCGGGCGACGCGCTTTCTCTCAACTGACATGGCCTTTCTCCCGGACCAGGCATTCACGCTCATTGCCCGCGCCTTCGAACAGGACCGGCTGGCGCACGCCTTCCTCATTTCAGGCACCAACGGCGATGACCTGCGCGCGCTCGCGGTGAAAATCGCAGCACTGGTGAACGACTGGAATGGAGTGGAGACTCTCGATGACCTTCGGGGCAGGGGAGCCATCGTCATCGAGCCGGAGGGAAAGATTCGCCAGATCAAGGTGGAGACCATGCGCGAGGCCGAGCAAATGCTCCGGCTCACCAGTCAGGCGCGGGTGAAGCTGTGCGTCATTTCAGATGCCGACCGGCTGAACGCCAGTTCGTCGAACTGCTTTCTCAAAACCCTCGAAGAACCTCCGGCAAATACCCTGATCCTCCTGCTCACCCGCGCGCCGGGCGCGCTGCTGGATACCATTCGCTCCCGCTGTGTGCGCGTGCCGCTGCACCGCAATGAAAGCGGGGGGCTCGCGCTTTCTGAACAGGAGGAAAACCTCGTCAATCTTTTGGCGGCTTACTTCACGGGCGGCAAGCCTGACAACTCCCGTGCCGCCGGTCTCCTTGCGGATGTGCAAAACCTCCTGGAGGAAGTCAAAGAGGAGATCGCCGAACGTCACAAGGTGGCCCTGAAGGACGAGGTGGAAACCTATTCCAAGACGACGGATGGCATTTGGCTCAAGGAGCGGGCGGACTATTACGATGACCTGACCGAGTCCGCTTATCAGGAACAGCGCAATGGGCTCCTGGGCCTCCTCTTCACGTGGCTGGGTGAGATTCAGCGCCGGCATTTTGGCCTGCCGGCCCTCGACCTTCCCGCGTGGGAGTCACTTACCGGCCAGTTGAAGGAAAAACATTCCGTGCAGGAGCTTCAGCGCCGCATCAAAGCGGTGGAGGAGATGCGCCGCAATCTGGCCACGAATGTCCGCGAAGTGCTCGCGCTGGAGGTCGGATTCCTGAATGCCTTTGGGAACTGACAGAGTCTGCTGGCGATCCCTGACCCGGTCACTTTTGCTTTTGCTCAAAGAGCCATTTGTGAACCTCCGGGTCGTCACTCACTTTGCCAATGATGCCGTGACCTTCGCCGGGAAACTCTTTATATTGAACGGGCGCTTTTAATTTTTCGAGCGCCTTGACGATGGCGCGGCTTTG
>DATAIE010000971.1:0-7545 GCA_036262875.1 Verrucomicrobiales bacterium | reverse complement strand
GATATGCCGCGGAATCTTGTCAGGCAGGATTTTCGGCGGCAGGGTTTTCATGGAAATCAGACCACCAGCGTTTGCTCGCGGTCCGGTCCGACACCGATGAGTGAAACGGGAAGACCGGTCAACTCCGACATGCGGTCGAGATAAAGGCGGGCGTTCTTCGGCAGGTCCTTCACGCTGCGGGCGGCGGTGATGTCGGAATTCCAGCCTGGCAGGGATTCGTAGACCGGAGTGCAGCGGGCCATTTGATCGACCGTGGCCGGGGGCTCGGTGAGGCGCTCGCCATCCAAATCGTAGGCGGTGCACACGCGGATATCGGATACCCCGTCCAATCCGTCCAGATTGGTGACGGCGAGATCATCGAGGCCATTGATGATGCCGGCGTAGCGCACGAGGACGGTGTCCAGCCATCCGCAGCGGCGGGGGCGGCCGGTCGTGGCGCCGAACTCACGGCCCATATTGTGGAGGAGGTCGCCGAGTTCATCGTTTTCGGAAACGAAGGGACCGCCGCCGACGCGAGTCGTGTAAGCTTTGCACACCCCCACCACGCGGTCGATTTTCCGGAGGGAAGCGCCCGAGCCGGTGATCGCCCCGCCGGCCGTGGTATTGCTGCTGGTGACGAACGGATAGGTACCGTGGTCGATGTCCAGATAGGTGCCCTGCGCGCCTTCAAACAGCAGGTTTTTTCCGGCCTTCATGGCTTCGTAAACGAGCATCGCCGTGTTCGCGCGAAAGGGAGCCAGCCTCGTGGTGGCGGCCAGGATTTCATCCGCGACCTGGGTCGCGTCGAGAGGCGGGAGCCCGACGGCGGAGAAGAGTTCGTTGCACTCCGCCACTCTCTCGGAAAGCCGCTCCGTAAAGAGAGCCTCGTCGGCAACGTCGATGAAACGAAAGCCGCGGCGCTCGATCTTGTCGGCATAGGCCGGGCCGATACCGCGACCGGTGGTGCCGATCTTTTTCGCCGCCAGCAGGATTTCGCGCCGCTGATCCAGTCCCCGGTGGTAGGGCATCACCAGGTGAGCCCGGTCACTGATGGCGAGATTTTGCGGATTCACTGGAACGCCCTGACCTGCGAGCTTGTCGATCTCCGCATTGAGACCGACCGGGTCCAGGACGACGCCGTTGCCGATCACGTTGCTTTTGTTCTCCCACAGGATGCCGCTGGGAA
This sequence comes from Verrucomicrobiales bacterium, assembly GCA_036262875.1. Lineage (GTDB taxonomy): Bacteria > Verrucomicrobiota > Verrucomicrobiia > Verrucomicrobiales > V1-33 > V1-33. The sequence goes on along the minus strand of DATAIE010000971.1, from coordinate 6,380 downwards.
CGAGGTGAAGGACATACTTTTGCCCGCCTTTGATCACCGTGTGGCCGGCATTGTTACCGCCCGCGCCGCGCACGACCATGTCGGCAGTCTCCGTCAAAAAATCCACAATTTTGCCTTTTCCCTCATCGCCCCACTGGGCGCCCGTGATGATAACATTCGACATGATGGTTCCTTCGTAAAAAAATGGCTGGGGGTAAAAAAGAAGCGGGCAACGGAGAGTTGCCCGGTTCCTGAGAAAGGGGAGGGCGGCAAAGCCGCGCCTGAGATCAGCGGGATACGATCAGCAGCGCCATAACGGCGGAGATGATGCAAAGCGAGATCCCAATCCCTCCGATCGCCTTCAAAGCGGAACCGGCAGGGTCTTTCTTCTTAGCCTTCTTTTTGAAGGGTGCGTCATTGGTGAAGCCGGTGGGGGCTGCACTCGAATCCAGTAGTTGTGTTTCACTGCTCACGCTGGCGAGTCATGGGAGAAGTTCGCCTTCGTGGCAAGCGATTTTTGGAGGAAGTGCCGGCTGGTCACTGCTTTACAATCGTCCGCAACTTCCCGAGTCCGCGACGGATCCGGGCCTTGATGGTGCCCAGAGGTTCGCCGGTTTTCTGCGCAATTTCCTGTTGGGTGAGTCCGTCGAAGAAAGCCATGCGAATGGCCTGGCTTTGTTCCGCGGTGAGTTGCAGGACGGCGGAGCGGACGGAGCCTCCGAGTTCGGACATGCCCGCCTGGCGGGCGGGATCGAGGCGGTTCACCGGCTCGTCCACGCGGGACTCGGCCTCAAACGAATCGTTGAGACGTCCCCGGCGCTGGCGGGCGCGCAGTTTATCGATGGCGCGGTTCCTTGCCATGGCGGCCAGCCATGTGGAGGGCTTACCTCGGTCGTCGATATACATGCCCGCCTTTTTCCAGAGAGAGGCAAAGACATCCTGAACACAGTCCTCCGCGTCCTCGTGGCTGTGGAGCACCTGGACGGCGGTAGCGTAAACCATTCCGGAAAAGCGGTCATGAAATTCCGCGAAGGCCCCGCGGTCGCCATTGGCGATCGCGCGGAGAAGGATTTTCACATTCGACTGGTCGTCCGCCGTTTTCTCAGAGTTCTCGATCGTGGGGAGGAGGAGGGTTGTCATGGCTGTATCTTCTGCGTCGCAGGAGGGGGTGGTTGCTTAAGATTAGACATGAGAGGGGGTAGGAATATTCCCGATGATTTTTAAGATTTCGGGACTGAGGGGTGGAAATGGGGAAATCCCGGTCAAATTAAGGAGGATGAAACACGTCTTTTTCGAAAACACCGGGGACCCGGCTGCGGTTGTTCAATGGAAGGACTCGCCTCCACCACTGCTGATTCCGGGCCATGTGCGGCTGCAAATGCTCTACTCGCCCGTCAACCCGGCGGACCTCAATTTTATTGCCGGGCACTACGGGAAGAAACCGGAACTTCCGTCCACGCCCGGGATGGAAGGCGTGGGCCGCATTACCGAAATCGGGGAAGGGGTGGCGGGGCTCACCCCCGGCCAACTGGCGATTCCGCTGGGCGGGATGGGGTGCTGGGCGGAGGAAATCGTGCGCCCGGCGGAGAGCGTGTTTGCGTTGCCGGAGGGGATCGATCCAAGACAGGCGGCGATGCTGCGGGTCAATCCAGCCACCGCCTGGGGGCTGCTCCATGCGGGCGGACCCCTTCCAAAAGGGGCGTGGGTGGCGCAAAACGCCGGGAGCTCGGCGGCGGGTCATTGCGTCATCCAGCTTGCCCGGCATCTGGGACTGCGGACACTGAGTCTCGTCCGTCGGGAAGAGAGTATTGCGGAATGCACGGATCTGGGGGGCGACGCCGCCCTGCTGGACTCGACCGAGGCCGTCACCGCTGCCCGGGCACTGCCGGGATTTGCCCTGCCCGCTCTCGCCCTGAACGCTGTGAGCGGGGACAGCGCGGTGCGACTGATGGACCTGCTCGGGCCAGGGGGAACGATGGTCACCTACGGGGCGATGAGCCGCCAGCCGGTGAAGGTGCCCAACGGGTTTCTGATTTTCAAAGGGATCCATCTGCGGGGATTTTGGGTGACCCAATGGCTTGAATCCGCGCCAGCTGATGAGGTCCGAATGATCTACCGGGAGCTGGCGGAGCTTGTGGTCACCGGAGCCATCCGGCAAACCATCGCCGCAGAGTATCCTCTTCAAGAGATTAAAACAGCCTTGGTCCACGCGACCGCAAGCGCCAGAGGTGGTAAAGTAATAGTAAAAATCATACCTGAATAATTGTGCTAAATTCAGATAGCTGAATATTTTAGGAAAATTAACTAATTTCGAACCGGGAACGCTCCTTTCCGGAAAAGGAGTGCTCAAGCTCCTCGCTGATCGCGGCATCGCCATCCCCACGGAAGAAAAATCAAACGAAGAAGGTAAAGTGTTTGTTATCAATGGATTGCGCAAAACAATAGCGCGATTTTCGAATTGCATCAATTGCGTAATAAGCCTCGCAACGAATTGACGTTAAGCAAAGTAAGGGCGGCAGCCTGTCCTATGGCGCTGGTTTCACGGGGGCAAGGACGACCCGGAAGCCTGTTCTTGAATCCGCTTCCTTGTCTGGAGCCAGCGGGCGGCGGTACTGGGTGTAGAAGACTTGCTTGTTCAAAGTCACCGGCTCCGCCCAGGAAGCCCCGCGGGTGACGGCAAATTTGGCCATTTTGGGATCGGTTTTTGTCTTTGTGTTGATCCCATAATCGTCTGAGACGAATTCCCAAACGTTGCCGGACAGGTCGAAAAGTTCATTCGCTTTGCTCCGGCGGAATGAGCCGACGGGGGCGGTTCCCGCAAAGCCGTCGTTGTAGCCGAACGATTTCAATTCCTCCATCTCCTTGGGCGGGAGGTCGCGCACCATCTTCTTTTCGACGGCAGTGATGTCGCCAAGATTGGCGGCCGGGGGAGTGCCCTCCGGGCTGGCGGACATGGGAGGATACTGATCCTCCGGGTCCCACGGGTAGATCCCGATCAGCCGGTTGTGGCGGGAGGCGGGATTCGGGAGGCCCTCGTCGAGTATATTTCCGGCGGCGAGACTCCATTCAGTGTCTGTCGGCAGGCGGTATTCGAGATTGTCCGGGAGGTAGGAGTCTCTTCGCTCCCGGGCGGTGAGCCACTGGCAGAAGGCGATGGCGTCCGCCCGGTTAATGTTCACCACCGGGTGGGTTTCCGTCTGGCCGATGTCGCTCTGCCCGTCCTTGTTTTCATCGATGATGCCCGGGGTGCGTTTCGTCTCCGCGGCGAACGGGGCGTAATCCTGCACCCGGGTCTCCCAGATGCTGAAGCGCAGGTCGCTCACCGGCTGGAATTTCATGCCGAGACTGTTTTGCCACGGCGTGCGGGGCATGGGCATAAGGCTGCGCTCCATGAGAGCCGTGAGGACCAGATGCTCGCCGGATTTGACGACTCCCTCCACTTTTTTGTCTTTGAACCCCTCTTTTTTCAAAGTCAGGGTCAGCGGGCCTGTGCGGTGGACCGGAATGTCGAAGGGGGTCACTTCCAAACGGGTTTCGCCATCAAAAATGGCGGCCTCCTGGGGCTCGCTGTCGACGGTGACGCTGCCGGTTTTCTCGGCGATGATGCGGAAGCAGACGAAATCCTTTTGCTCGGGATCGGCGTCAGGGCTGGCCTTCGTCTCGTAGACCTCCGGGCGGTAGCAATAGCCATCCGGGAAATATCCCTCCTTCAGGTCCCGGGCCGCCAGGCGGTCGCAGAAGCGGACGGCAATCGGCAGGGGAATGCGGACCATGGGGATGATCTGGCCATCCGGGCTGCGTTCGGTGACCACGTCCGTATACATGACATCGGGGACCATTTCATGGAATGATCCGAGACTGACCGGGTGCTTGGAAATGTGGTCCGTCTGACGCGGGTCGAACGGCATCCCGAGACAGTTATCCCACGGCAGGCCGATGCGCGGCGGATCGTAAAATTCCATGACCGTGTTCTCCCCGACCACGGTTTCGCCGGGGGAGACGCCGCTCACGGAAACGGTGGCATCCTTGTAGCGGTTTTTCCGCAGGGTAAAGATGGCCGAGCCCGCCGGAATTTTGTCGACCGTCACCGGAGTGCGCCCCAGTTGGACGCCGTCGAGAATGACGTCGACGCCCACCGGATCGCTGGTGAGGGTGACGGAGCCCGTCAGCGGAAGAAAACCGGCGTCCGTTCTGCCGAATTTTCCCGGTGGCCAGGGCATTGTGCCGCCGTGGCGCCATGTAACGAGGGCAAAGGCGATGATGCCGCTCACGACGGGGAGCATGACGAGCTTGCGCACCCAGCGGCGGCGGCCCTTTTTCATTTTCCAGGCCGTACGCAGCGCCTCCGCCATCAAACGGGCCGAAGCGTAGCGTTTTTTGGGAAGCGGAGCGCAGGCTTTGCAAACGACATCGTTCAGGGCTCTCCACATCGGCCGCACGGCGACGTTTCCGAGATCGTTTGGCAACTCCGGAAACTGCAGGCGGTCATTCCCGGTGCTCAACTCATAGAGCACCATGCCCAGGCTGTAGATGTCTGCGGCGGCGGTGCCGGGACCCTCCGGAGGCACAAACCCCTCCGTGCCGACAAAGGTCATTTGCTCCTCGGCGGCCACCAGCCCGATGTCGGCCAGCTTTGGCTTTCCGTTTACGAAAATGATATTGGACGGCTTGATGTCGCGGTGGGTAAGGCCGTGCTCGTGGAGGTGGGCCAGCGCATCGGCCAGGACGATGCCGTGCTGCACGCATTCCTGCACGGGCAGCCGCTTTTTCATGGTCCGGTCCGTCCCCATGGTCCTCGCTTCGTAGTCGCCCGGCTCCACGCGGCTTCCGGTCTCCCGGTCATCCCCGAGTTCCATCACGTAATAGTAGAAACCCTCCTCGTCATTTCGGCCCACGTGGAGAATGTGCACGAGGCCAGGGTGGTCGCGTGAAATGGGCTCAAACCGGATGATTCCCTCGAATTCCCGCTCGAAGGTGCGCTCCAGTTCGAAATCCTGCCGCCGGACCACTTTGATGGCGCGGAGGGAGCCCGTGAGGCTCCGGGCCAGCCACACTTCGCCATAGCTTCCCTTGCCGATGCAGCGCAGGACCTCATGATCCGGGATGCGCGGAGCTTCGGTACGAACGGTCGCGGTGCGGCTAGATGAGCTGTTTTGCAAGTTCGGCGATCTCTTTTTTGATAAGACCTCCCACGCGGTGCTTGGCGAGATAGACCTGCGCCATGCTGACCCCCAGTTCGGTCATCACTTTTTTGACGCTCCATCCTTTGACCACGTAAGCGTCGAAGATTTGAAACTGCCTGGGAGAGACCCGCTGCTTGACGGTGGCGATCGCACGGTCGGCGATATTCTGTTTCCATTCCAGGTCCCAGATGCCCTCCAGCTTTTCAGCCTTGGGGTCCGCAAACCGGTCGAGGGTGGCCGTCTTCCGGTCGTCATCCTCAAACTTGTTCATCGCGGTGTCCTTGGCCCGGCGGCGGAACTGGTCACCGATCCGCCACCGCGTCATATTCATGAGCCAGACTTTGAAAGAGCCGGCTTTGGGGTCGTAGCGGTTTTCCCGGCTCTGCTTGGCGATGGCCAAGATGGTCTCCTGCACCACGTCCAGAGCCTCCTCATGACGGAGACCGCTTTTCAAGCCGACCCCGTAGATCAGCCGCCAGTAGGTCCGGTGAAAGTCATCCCAGGACTTCTGATCCTCCCAGTTCCCGAGCCTCTCAATGAGGCTCTTCCGGGTACGCTCGTACGTAACCTTGAGAAATTCCTCCTTTGCCGCCTCCTCGGGAGACGGCTCAGGCGGTTTGGCGGTGGAGGGTTCCACCTTCGGTTTACGACTGGGCATAATGAGTAGGGGAATCTACTGCGGAAACCATAATGTCTAATGGGGATTAAGGACCCGCGTCCGGAAGGTGTGAAGCCGGGAAGGGAGACGTCACGGCGCTGTCTCCCTGGAGAGAATACGGTAGGCCCGCACCTTCAGAGGCTCCCATACGCGACAGCGGCGGACAACCGGGAAGAGGTGCCGTACATTCAAACCGGGAGTTCGTGTTAGCGCCCGAGACGCTTGCCGAGCCGGGCCTTCACGTCTGCGGCAAAGCGGTCGATGTGACTGAGGGTCCAGTCGAGGATGTCCGGGGTGCCGTCCTGAATGAGAGGGGTGAGGTCCATGGCGAAGGCGAGGCTGGAGGCGTCGTCTGTGGCGTGGGAGTCAAAGAAGGTGGCATTGGCCCGCCGGCGGCCCATGACGGCGAGATCGTAACGTTTTCCCCCGGCGATCTGGGAATCAAAGATGCCGTTGAGGGCGGCGGCGAGGCTTTCATGGCCGGAGACGTTGTGGACCACTTTTTCGGCATCATTCATCCAGTCGAGGTTGCGCCAGACTTCACAGCCGTGGACGGCGGC
>DATAIE010000970.1:0-14839 GCA_036262875.1 Verrucomicrobiales bacterium | reverse complement strand
CCGAGCAGCCGGCAAATGGCTGCGGGAAGCATCCTCCCGGCGAGATGAAGCTTGCAGCGGGACAACGCGAGTTGAGCGGGATTGACGTCCACGGCATGGATGCATCCCAATGGCAGTCGGGAGAGCGGCACAATGGTATCGCCGCCGGAGGCGATCATGACGGCAACGGCATCCGGTGTCAGGGATTGAGCGAGATGCAGATCGAGGCGGGGGTCCTCCCGCACCTGGGCGAAGGCAAGCGGCAGCCGGGCGGCTTCGACGGCCCAAACGCTGGCATCACTAACCATCGACCTTTGCCCTCCTGCGCCGTCCCAGCGGGCTGCGCCGGATGCTATGGATCACGAATTCCCTGACAAATGATCCGTAGGAGGGAATGTACGGCGCGCCCTGCCGGCGCAGTTCCGGTGCCAGCGCAGCATGGACCTGCGGCAAATGATGCCACGGCACGCCGGGGAAAAGATGATGTTCGAGGTGATAGTTCTCATTGCACATGAAGAAGCGCACCAGTGGGCTGGTGAGAATGGTGCGGGTACCGCGCACGGTGTCACTGGCCTCCTCAAGAAGGGTATGCTGGCTCATGCCGCGAATGTTCACCATGGTATTGATAAAGAGCATGGGCAGCAGCCAGCCGTGGAGCAGCCAGGCGAAGGGTGCGAATTTCAACACGAGAACAATCAGGACCGCGGTGGTGAACACCTCGGCGGCGATGCCCCACCTGTCGCGAGCGCTGCCCTGCCTGAACCCAAGAACCGGGATGGCGGTGATATAAACGGGGTATCCCACGAGCAGCCGCAGCCAGTTCATAAGAAATACCATCCAGCTCCAGCGGGTGTAGTTGGCGTAGTGATCCGGATCCCCTTCATCGCCAAGGTGCTGATGATGCCGCAAATGCAGCACGCGGTAAGCGGTGAAATTTTGCAGCACCGGGATGGCGCAGAGGGAGCCGAGGACGGCGTTCAGCGTCCTGTTGGCCATGAGTGTGCCGTGCACGGCCTCGTGAGTGAAGAGACTGATGCCGTGCAGCGAAGCCGCCGCCAGCAGGTAGAGCGGTATCACCAGCAGCCACTGCCACCACTCCCGGACCTGCGCCGCCGCGAGAATGGCGCCCGCTGCGGCTCCCCAATACAGAGCGACAAAAATAAGGATACGCAAAAAATGCCGACCTGCGCCGCGCGCGTGACAGGAGCGCATCATTTCGGCCGGGAGGCGCGGTGAAGAGGCTGAGTTCATGGCGGGGACACGGTTTCCTGCCAAAGATCGGCATAGAGACGGTCAAATACATGCAACCCGAGATGGACGCCGTCTTCAACGGCTTTCCGGCGCTCGCCGCCGGCAGTCCACGCATCGGCTGCCACTTTGAAGAAATCCGCCGCATGCCGCTGATCGATTTCAGCGTGAAGCTTGTAATGAACCAACGCCTCTTCCGCAATCCACCCGCGCTCCACCACTATCCGGCCAATGATCGCAGACAGGTCTGCAAAGGCATGCTCGATGACACCAAGGCAGCCAAAAGCCGTCTCCACCGGCTCCATGAGGCAGGCGCCGATGAGACTCGTATTGAAGGCCCTGACGGCTGGCCCTTCCCGAAGCGCGCCCATTTCCCCGGCCGCGCCCAGAGTTTCGAGGAAACGAAGAAAGGTGCGATCGTGCGCCAGAGCCGGGTCCATGGGGCTCAGAACCTCTTCGTCGCCGCCATGTTCCTCCATGATGTTATGCACCAGTCCCTGCCGTAAAGACGAGCGCGGCATGCGGGCCATGAGCGCCGCCATGGGCCGCGGAAAATACTGCACGGCAAAAAAGAACTGGCGCTGCGTGGCCGCGAACTGCTCCCGGCTCATTCCGCCGGAGACGAGATTGCGAAAGTAATCGTGCCGGGGAATCGCACGCTGCGCCGCTTGTTCGCAAACCCAAGTCTGAAGTTCATCCATACCATGGATGAATAGCCAAACGTCAGCGCTCTCCAAGCCGTTTTCAGGGCAGGTGCGCGCTATGCGCTCCGGCACCCGCGACAGGGCTCCAGGGGCACATCCCGTTAGGCCGGGTTCGACCTGCGAAATCCTTACAGGGTCCGGCGCTTCCGCTTCAGCTTGAGCTGCGCAAGGCTGTTGGCGATGGCAGCCTCGACGGCGGCGACTTCTTCGGCTCCGAGGCTGGCGGTTTCCTTGAGACGGTCCTGGGCGCGCTGGAGGGCGGCTTCGACGGCTTTTTCGTCAATCTGCGTATCGCGCATCGCCATGTCCGTGAGGACATTGACGTGATCGCCCTGAATCTCGGCAAAGCCGGAACCAATGGCGAGTTCGTGGGCGTGGCCGTCCTTGTGATAGCGCAGCTCACCGGGGACGAGGGTCGTCACCAGATTACTGTGCGCCGGCAGCACGTCCATTTCGCCGGCTCCGCCGGGAAGGACCACGTCGGAGACTTCATCGGAGAAGGCGCTGCCTTCAGGCGTGACGATTTGGAGACGGAAAGCCATAGAAATGCAGGTGATGGAGGTCCGTTAGGCCTTCTTCTCGACGGTATCGATGCCGCCCTTCATGTAGAAGTTGGCTTCGGGAACGTCATCATGCTTGCCATCGAGAATTTCGGCGAAGCCTTTGACGGTATCCTTGATGGAAACGTAGGCACCCTTCACGCCGGTGAAGACTTCCGCGACGTCGAACGGCTGAGAAAGGAAGCGCTGGAGTTTACGGGCGCGGAAGACGGTGAGCTTGTCGTCGTCGTTCAGTTCATCCATACCGAGAATGGCGATGATGTCCTGAAGGTCCTTATAGCGCTGGAGCACGCGCTGGACACCGCGGGCGACACGGTAGTGCTCTTCACCCACGATTTCCGGGGAGAGCGCCTTCGAGACGGAAGAGAGAGGATCGACCGCGGGATAAATGCCGAGTTCCGCGAGCGAACGCTCAAGCACGACCGTCGAATCAAGGTGAGCGAAGGTGTTGGCGGGAGCCGGGTCGGTCAAGTCGTCCGCAGGGACGTAAACGGCCTGGAAGGAGGTAATAGAACCGCTCTTGGTGGAGGTAATCCGCTCCTGCATGGCGCCCATTTCGGCAGCCAGTGTCGGCTGGTAACCCACGGCGGACGGCGTCCGTCCGAGGAGCGCGGACACTTCAGAACCGGCCTGGGAGAAACGGAAGACGTTGTCCACGAAGAAGAGCACGTCCTGGTTCTTCTCATCGCGGAAATACTCCGCCATGGAGAGCGCAGAGAGAGCGACGCGGAGACGGGCTCCAGGGGGCTCATTCATCTGGCCGTAAACGAGCGCCACCTTGGAACCGGGCTCGGTAATGTAACCACCCTGGGAATTGCGGGTGATGGTGTGTCCCTCTTTCTTCACCTTGATAACCTCGGACTCGATCATTTCGTGATAGAGGTCATTTCCTTCACGGGTCCGCTCACCCACTCCGGCGAAGACGGAGTAACCACCGTGGCCTTTGGCGATGTTGTTGATGAGTTCCATGATGACGACCGTCTTGCCGACGCCCGCACCACCGAACGCACCCACTTTACCACCCTTGGTGAAGGGGCAGATAAGGTCGATGACCTTGATGCCGGTTTCGAGAATTTGCGCCGACGGGTCCTGATCCACGAGGGCCGGGGCTTTGCGGTGAATCGCATAGCGCTTTTCGACCGCAGGGGCGGGCTGGTCATCCACGGCATCACCGGTGACGTTGAAGATACGGCCGAGAACCGCTTCACCCACAGGCACGGTGATGGGGCTGCCGGTATCGACCACGTCGATGCCGCGCTTCAGACCTTCCGTGGACGTCATGGCGATGGAGCGAACCCAGCCGTCGCCAAGGTGACTCTGCACTTCGCAGATGAGACGGGTGGCTTTGCCGCCTACCTCGAATTTGATTTCGAGGGCGTTGTAGATGGCAGGAAGAGTGCCGGTGGCGGAGAAGTCAACGTCCACAACCGGACCGATGACCTGGACGATTTTACCGATGTTGCTCATGGGAAAGATTCAGTGTTCAGTTAGAAAGTGTTCAGTGACCCGGGATGTTATTCGAGGGCCATCTTGGCCGTGGTAATTTCGAGAAGTTCGTTGGTGATGGCGGCCTGACGGAGCTTGTTGTACTCGAGGCTGAGGTCCTTGAGCATTTGCTTCGCGTTGTCGGTGGCGTTCTTCATGGCCACCATCCGGCTGGAGTGCTCGGACGCGCGCGCTTCCATCAGCATTTGATAGAGCGTATTGTTCACATACTGCGGCAGGACCGTGTTGAAGACCTCCCCGGAGGAGGGCTCAAACGTGTATTCCACCACGGGGCCCTGAGTGGCATCGACGATTTCACCCTGGCCGTGACCTTCGTAGGAGCGTTTTCCTCCGAGCGTGACGGGATTGATTGGCAGCAACTGCTCCACGGACGGAATGACCGTGGCCGTATTGACGAAGTTATTGAAGGCCACCAGCACTTTGCTGTATTCGCCGGTCAGGTATTTTTCCTGAAGGAATTTACCGACAGTGCGAACATCGAGGAATTTGGCGGGATCCTTGATCGGGAAGTCAGCAAGGAGGTTTTTCTTCAACCGGCCCAGGGAGGCGGCCCCCTTGCGTCCGATGGTCACGTAATCCGTGGTTTCCGCAGCGTAGTTGGCCTGCGAGACTTTCCGCAGCAGGTTGGTATTGAGCGCGCCGCACAGGCCCTTGTCACTGGTGATGACGAGGATGAGCGTCTTTCCGCCGGTTCCAGGAGAGAAGTAAGGGTGGGCATTGTCCTCAGCCTTTTCCTTGAGGCTGACGAGCACCTTGTTCATGAGGTCGGCGTACGGGCGTCCGTTGGTCGCCTGATCCTGCGCCTTCTTCATCTTCGCAGCCGCGACCAACTGCATGGCCTTGGTAATCTGGGCCGTGCTTTTGACCGACTTGATGCGGCGGCGGATGTCGCGGGTGGAGGGCATGGGAAGAAAAGTAGAGAGGTGGGAGTAAGAGGTAAATTCCGGGACTCAGCCCCTTACATCACTTCCAGTTGCTCTTGAAGTCATCGAGGCTGGATTTGATCTCGGCCTCCACGTTCTCGATGGTCTTCTCGTTACCCAGTTTTTCGAGGAGCGGCTCTTTCCGGGTGGAGAGGTATTCCTCCAGCTTGGCCTGGCACTCGCGGATGCGATCCACAGGCACGCTGTCGAAGTAGCCCTTCTGCATGGCGTAAAGGCTGATGACCATGATGGGGAGGCTCTTCGGCAGATATTGCTGCTGTTTGAAGAGTTCCACGATGCGCGCACCGCGGTCCAGCTTGGCCTTCGTGGCGGCGTCGAGGTCGGAACCGAACTGAGCGAAAGCGGCGAGTTCGCGGAACTGCGCGAGGTCCAGCTTCGTCGTGCCGGCCACTTTCTTGATGGCCTTTGTCTGGGCTGCGGAACCCACCCGGGAAACGGAAAGGCCGACGGAAATGGCGGGGCGAATCCCTTGGTAGAACAAGTCGGTTTCGAGGAAGATCTGACCGTCCGTGATGGAAATCACGTTCGTCGGAATGTACGCCGACACGTCACCGGCCTGCGTCTCGATGATCGGGAGCGCGGTGATGGAACCGCCGCCGTAGTTTTCATTCACACGGGCGGAACGCTCCAGCAACCGGCTGTGGAGATAGAACACGTCGCCGGGATACGCTTCACGACCGGACGGGCGCTTCAGAATGAGGGACACCTGACGGTAGGCGACCGCCTGCTTGGAAAGGTCATCGAACACGATGAGGGCGTCCTGGCCCTGATCCATGAACCATTCGCCGATGGAACAGCCGGAGTAGGGGGCGAGGTACTGACTCACGGCGGAGTCGGAAGCGGTGGCGGCAACGACCACGGTGTATTCCATGGCACCGGCTTCTTCGAGAGTCTTCACCACCCGGGCGACGTTCGACTGCTTCTGGCCGATGGCGACGTAGATGCAGTAAAGGGGCTTGTGGCCCTGGAGTTTGCCCTGCTCAGCGGCCTTGTTTTGCTTCGCCTGGGAAATGATCGTGTCCACGGCGATGGTCGTCTTGCCCGTGGAGCGGTCACCGATGATGAGTTCCCGCTGGCCGCGGCCAATGGGAATCATGGCGTCGATGGACATGATGCCCGTCTGCACCGGCACAGACACCGACTTACGGGTAATAATGCCAGGAGCGAGTTTTTCGACCGGATACTGAGCGTCTGCGGCGATGGGGCCCTTGCCGTCCACCGGTTCGCCGAGAGCGTTGACCACGCGGCCAAGAAGAGCCTTGCCAACGGGAACACTCAGGAGGCGGCCCGTGGTCTTCACCTGGTCGCCGGCTTTGATGTTCTCACCGCTGCCGAGCAACACGCAGCCGACTTCAGTTTCTTCGAGGTTCAGGGCGAGGCCGTAGACACCGCCGGGAAACTCGATCATCTCATTGAGCATGACGTCGGAGAGACCTTCGACTTTGGCGGCACCGTCACCGATTTCACGGACGACACCGACGTTTGAGCGGGTGACGGCGGTCTTGATGCCGGCGATCTGAGATTCGAGTTCCTGAAGGATGTTGCTCATTGCTTTATTGAAAGTAGGAAGTGAAAAGGAAAAGAGGAAGCGTCAGGCGAGGAGAGCGCTGCGCAGATTATCGAGGCGGGATTTGACGCTGCCGTCCCACACAGTGGAGCCGAGTTTCACCCGCATTCCGCCGATCAGTTCGGAGTTCAGATGGAATTCAGCGGTGAGATCTTTGCCGTGCGCTTTCTGAAGCTGTCCGCGGATCTCATCGCACTGTTCGTTGCTCAGAGAGGAGGCGCTTTCCACGATAGCGTGGCGCTTTGCCGCCTCCAGCCGCAGCATGCGGTGATAAGCTGTGAGGATTCCGAGATAGTGGCGCGGTTTTTCCTCCGTGATTTTCGCCACGATCTTGCGTGCCGTCTTCTCATTCACCTTTCCGTCTTTGGTGGTAAGACGAAAAAGCTGGCGGGCGGTGCGCTGGGCTTCTTTGCTGACTTTCATGCGGAGGCCTCAGGGAGGAGGATTCAGTTGTTGGAGACCTGGGCCAGCGCTTCGCTGTTCAGACGGGCGTGGTCCTCTTCATTGAGAGCTTTGCCCGAAACGCGGGAAGTGGCGTCCACGACGAGACGGCCAAAATCGCGCTTCAGTTCGCCCATGATGCGGGCGCGCTCCAGTTCGGAGGCCTCGCGGGCTTTGGAAATGATGGCGGCGGCCTCGGCCACAGCCTTTTGCTGCTCGGCGGCACCCACGGCGGCGGCAGCGTCTTTGGCTTCCTTCACCATGCGGTCGGCATCGGCATTGGCTTTGCTCAGAGCAGCGGCGGCCTGGGCTTCCGAACTGGCGAGGTTTTCTTTGATCTTCTTCAGGTTTTCCTCGCCCTCCGCGATGCGGCGCTGGCGGGTTTCCAGCATGTCCGTCACCGGGCCAAACGCGTATTTCTTCAAGACGAAGTAGACGATGCCAAAAATGATAATCTGGGCAAAGAGTTTGGGAGTGTCGATGCCGAGTTGATGAAGGATTTCCATAAGAGCGGACGCGTTGGAGCAGGAAAAGTGCGGGAAGGAAAGAGAAACCGGGAAACCGGCGGCCGCCCGCGCGACCGCCGGTCCCCGGAAAGTCTTAGCGGCCCTGGAAGGCGAGCACGAGAGCGTAAATGGCGATAGCTTCGGCGAGCGCCATACCGATAATGGCGATCACGAGAATGTTACCGAAAGCGCCGGGATTGCGGCCCACCGCTTGCGTGGCGCCGAGGCCCACGAGACCGATACCGATACCGGCACCCGCACCGGCCACGCCGAGGGTGAAGGAACCGTTGAGGTTGCCGGAAGTAGCCAGTTTGGTGGCCTCTTCGACGGTGGGAGCAGCCTGAGCGACCGCGTCGGCGAGCATGGAGAGAACGTCCATCATAATTTTGTATTCTAGTTAGTGTTGTGTTTTTGTTGCGTGCCGCCATCCACAGACACGCATGGTCATGGCGGCAAAAGTGGAAGGATCAATGAGCGCCGTGCCCTTCGGCGTGCTCCTCATCGTGGGTCGTGGAGAGCTTGATAAAGACGGCATTGAGCATGGCGAACACCATCCCCTGCAAAATCCCCACGAGCAGTTCCAGGAAATAGAAGGGAAGCTGGAACAGCACGCTCATGATGAACTGAGCGATATGGTTTTTCGTGAACAGCTCCCCGAGCGAACCCATGGAATGCAGGAGATTTTCACCAGCGAAGACGTTTCCGTAAAGCCGCAGCGAAAGCGTCACCGGACGGACCGCAATGGAAATAACCTCGATCACACCGACGATCAAAAAGACGATGACCAGAAATTTCCCGATCAAACCCGTCATTCCGCCCTTCGGGCCGAATGTGTGTTTCACCAATCCTACAAACCCGATCTCCTTGATGGTGATTACGAACCAGACAAGAAAAGCACAAAGCGCCATTCCCAGCGTGAGGTTCATATCTGCGGTGGCCGGACGCAGCAAAGGTGTCTCCACGTGCCCCGTGGACCAACCTTCCTGGTGGGAGCTAAAACCGATCGTTCCCACGCCTGGCAGCAGCCCGAACCAGTTGGCGATCGTCACGTAGACAAAAATGGTCGCCAGAAGCGGGAACGCCTGTTTCGCCACTTTGGGGCCGAGAATGTTCTCCGTCTGCTTATAAAGGAATTCGACGACGAACTCGACGACGTTTTGCTTGCCGCCCGGAACCAGTTGCGGTTTCACCATCGCGCGGCGGACAAACCACAGGATCAGGCCGGTCACCACCAGCGCCACAAAGATGGAATTGGTGAAGAATGAGAGGAAATTCTCCTTCCCGAACAGCGGCAGGGCTTTTTGATCGACACCATGTCCCTCCGCGGCTGAGGCAGAAAGCGCGGGAAGCAGAGTAAGGAATGTGACAAGGCTGCGCGACATGGCAGAAAAGAGGCGGTCGAAATTAAATTCCCGGAAGGAAGCCGGGGCCATTTCGGGTGGCGGTTTGTTCGTCTTAGGTGAATCATCCCGCCCGTGCAAGACGATTTTGTGAAATATTTCACAAGCGCCTGGAATCCGCCTCTGATAAGGGCCGGACGCGTTCGGAGGGTGGCCAAATTGGGCAGTATTCCGCCCGCTGGAAGGCGAAAATGCAGCCTCCGGGACAATTTTGTCTAAAATTCATCCGGAAAATGAACGACCGTCCCGAAAGGGATGCCCTGCCTTGGGTCCCGCCGTCCGGAGGCAGGAGGAAAAAATCGGAATGAGTGTTACGTCCGCGCCTCCTTGCGCATCTGCCGGTAGTGGTCTGCCTGGTCTCCACAGGACCACTGTCCTCGACCCGTCCGCTGTTGAACGATTTCCCGTGAGGGACCCGGGACAGCGGGCGGGAAGCGGACCGGGCGAACGTGCGCCGGCGGGAAGCCGCTTCATATTCGGACTGGAAATTCCCGCCGGGTCCTTTACCCGTGCGGCCAGTGTCTGACGGGGGAAATCACTTTTACGAAGATGTTACCAGCGCGCCGAAATCGGTGTTCGATGTCTCCTTGCGTCCGCCTGCGTTCAGCGAGTTCGTAGGACAGCAAAAGGTGGTGGAATTGATCACCATGCGAGTGGAGGCGGCGAAACAGCGGGGGGATGTGCTCGACCACGTGCTGCTGTGCGGTCCGCCAGGCCTTGGAAAGACGAGCCTCGCCCACATCATCGCCGCCACCGTGGGGTCCAGCATCCATACCTGCAACGGTCCGCAGATTGAAAAGGCGGGAGACCTTGCCGCCATCCTCACAAAACTGGAGCGCAACGACGTCCTGTTCATCGACGAAATCCACCGGCTGCATCCGAAGCTGGAGGAGTATCTCTACCCCGCGATGGAGGACTATAAGCTGGATATTATCATCGACCAGGGCCCAAGCGCCCGCAGCATCCAGCTTCCCCTGCCCCGCTTCACCCTTGTGGGCGCCACCACCCGGAGCGGCATGCTCACCGCCCCGCTGCGCAGCCGCTTTGGCATGGTGAACCGGCTCGACTACTACGGCCTGCCGGATCTCACCGCGATCGTCGAGCGGACGGCGGGTCTTCTTGAAACGCAGGTGGAACGTGCCGGAGCGGAGGAAATCGCCTCCCGCGCCCGGGGCACGCCGCGGGTCGCCAACATGCTCCTGCGCTATGTCCGCGACTACGCCCAGGTCCGTGCCGGAAATGTCATCACCCGTGAGGTGGCGGACGCCGCTCTGACACTGATCGACATCGATGCCGACGGACTGGACGAAATGGACAAGCGTATCCTCGAGGCCATCATTCACAAATTTGACGGAGGTCCGGTGGGCCTGAATACCGTCGCCGTCGCCGTCGGCGAGGATGCCACCACCCTGGAGGAGGTCAATGAACCCTACCTCATCATGAAAGGCTTCCTCAAACGCACTCCCCGCGGCCGGGTGGCTCTCGCGGCGGCTTATGAGAAGACCGGCGTGCCCTTGCCCGTCAGAGCAGAGCGGCAAGCCGAGCTCTTCTGATTCTACTGCATCTGCTTCACCCGCAGAAACCGGCGGTCGACCAGCGGATTTCTCGGCGCATAGGCCACTGCCGGGCTCGCCGGGGGGACGATTGCCTGCTCAAAGCTCCAAGTCAGCCCGTCGGTGGAGCTTTCCATGAAATAGAGGGCCCAGGGCCGGCACACCCACCGCATACCGTCGCCAGGTAGCGTGGTAAGCTCGAAACGCGAATTTCCTTTGATGGGATTCGTACCGAGGCGGTATTCTTCCAGATTGGAAAACCCGTCGCTGTCGGCGTCGTCCTCAGGCCGGCTCTTGTTGGCCGCGGAGGAGACTTTGCTTCCAAAGTAGGTGGTCATCCAGTTATCCGGCAGACCGTCACCATTCGCCGGCGAGGTGTCGTTGCGGAAGGCCATGATCGATACCGGTTGCCACGGCGATCCATTCACTCCGTCGCTGTAACGGTAAAGTTCACTTCTGTAGGACGCGGCGGTCGGGTCGAGCAGTCCCGCATCCGTCAAGTTCGTCGGATAGGACGGAAGGTAGGTCACCTTCGATCCATTCAGGGCAAACTGGTCGTTTCCCTGAAGGCCCGTCGCCGGACCGACGGTAAGCGTGAGCGTTTCCGGCGTGGATTGCCGGTCATAACCGAAAAGGGTGCATTCATTCACGCCGGGATAGGTTTGGAGATCCGATCCGATATGAGCGGTGAGGTAGCGCGGATAAGCCCATGGCGGCGTATTATCCAGGGGGTTGGCCTTCCGGATCACGGGGACATCGTATTCGCCAAGGGTGGCTCCGCGACCGTCCTCATGGGTGCGAAAGAACATCATGGCCTCTTTTTTGACGACATCCGTCTCGGACGGATTGTCACTGGAATGCACAAGACCCAGGACATGGCCGAGTTCGTGACAAAGCGTGGACTCCAGCGTTTTGAGGTTGGTCAAATTGGGAGCCGTGTGACGGAGAACGACATAACCGCGCACCGCCTTGTGGAATTCCAGACCGTTCACCTTGCCGCCCCCTCCGGCGGAGGCATTCAGGGAACCGTCCACCGACGACCACTCCCGGCCGCCAATGGCAAGAACTCCGGTCTCCAAAATAGCCCCGTAGTCATCGTGCAGTTGAATACGGATCTTTTCATCCTGGGTCATGACCGCCGACGCCGCCATTTGGAAATCCTTGAAACCCTCGAACCGGAAGGTCGCGCCGGTCGCGGTAGTCCACGCCGCGAGGGCATTCTGGACGCAGACGAGCGCCTGCTCCTGAGTGACGCCTTCCGGCAAATATTTGGCATCCACCAGATACGGAATGGGTTCACCGCGGTCCGGGGCAACCCAGCGGGCCGGTCGTTGATAAGTGGACTCCACCATCAGCCCGTCCGGTGTACCGGTCCCGCTGCCGCCCTCTACGGCACCCTGATTTTCGCCGTGAATCGCCGGCGCAACGGCAGTCGAAAGATCACTCTCCCTCCCCGCTGCCTCCTTCTGCCAGCGGTGATAGCGCCGGTAGCGCATCAATTCGTCCAGCTTCAGTTCTCCGTCCGGCATGCGAGGTACACGACGCGCTCCGGCGCTGCCGCGCTGGACCGTGACCGTTTTGCCGCTGGCGGACTTCTTCAGAAATAACAGCCGTTCCTCGCCGGTGCGCAGGGCCGGCGAACAACCGTAGTCCTCTCCGCGACCGGGAATCGTCCCGCCCGGATACTCCACGGTAATGCGCTGCGGCAGCTTTCCCCGAAACCCTTCCTCCACCTGGACGACAGCCCGAGTGACAATGTGCCCGGTGGCGGGGTCCACCTCGCCTTTCACTGATTCCACCCTGCCCCGGCACACACCATCCGCATCCTTCCATTCTGCCTCTTCGGAGACCGGCAAAGTCGTCGAAGCCGTGACAGCGAGGGTCGAAAGGAGGAAAAGGGAGCCAAATAGTTTCATGCAAATTATAATTACCATAATTATAAGACGAATCCCACCCCCGTCAATCCACCGTTAAAAGTACAATTCCCTTTACTGCTTTCCCCTACGCTTTTTATTTCACAAATAGCGCTGAATCGTGCGGGCGCGGTCATTCCGCAGCTTTTTGAGCCTTGCGGTCTTTCGCGCGGAGTCCGGCTGGCGCTCCAGTCCCAGGATCTGCTTGTCGAGTTTGATCACCCGGGCGGTCCCGGTGCGCTGGCGGGCGGGCACTTGAACTGCCGAGTCCCGGGCGACCTTTGACGCGAGATCCCTCCAGCCGTCGTCATCCGTTTTGCGGGGAATGCGCCAGTGCCATTCCAGTTCCCACAGGGAGGCGTGACAGGCGGGACAGCGCAGGCGTGTATTCAGGCCGTACGCCGCCTCAGCCCGCCGGGCCCACCGGCAGGTGACACAAACATAAGTGCGCGCGGACATGCGAAAACGGCGTTACAAATCGCCGGCCTCCAACTGATCCAAATAAAGGAACTCGGGAGCTTTCACTCCCGCCTCTTTGCGAATCTGCACCAGCCGCGGCGATTCAAAAAATGCCTTCGCGTCCGCAAGGGAGGTCCACACCGAGAAATGCACGATGCGGTTCGCATCCTTCTCATCCTTCAAGACCTGATACGACCGCTCCCCGGCTACCCGGCGGATCGCAGCGGCGCCATCGAACACCTTTTTCCAGGCGGGATAGTCCTCCACTTCGTGAATGATCAATACGTGTTGCATGGCTTTGGATGGTCCTAACGAACACTACCGTCAGCGCCTCCGGTTGTGACTGCAAGCGGCGACCGCCGCCGCCTCAGGCATCCACCACGAGCCGTGCGGAAAGCAGCTCCCGCTGATAGACCAGTTCCTTGGGAAGACTGTCATAGATTTTCAGGAACAGTTCCGCCTGCGAGACGACTTCCGCCCGCCACTCGGCGGGATCCACCGCCATGACGCGATCGAACTGTTCGCGGGTGAATCCGGTGAGGCCGTCGCTGTTAAAGTCCTCCCAGTGGGGCGTCCAGCCGATGTTCGTTTCGTGCCCGGGCACGCTCCCCTGGCAGCGGCGGATGATCCATTCCAGCACCCGCATGTTCTCGGAAAAGCCCGGCCAGAGGAAACTGCCGTCCGGTCCCTTGCGAAACCAGTTCACATGGAACAGGCGGGGCAGCGAGCGGATGCGGCGGCGCATTTCCAGCCAGTGCGCGAAGTACTCCCCGGCATCGTAGCCGCAGAAAGGCAGCATCGCCATTGGATCACGGCGCACCACCCCCGCCGTCCCGCTCGCAGCGGCGGTCGTCTCGGAGCCCATCGTCGCCCCAACATAGACTCCATGCACCCAGTTAAAGCTCTGATATACCAGCGGCATGGTGCCGGGCCGCCGCCCGCCAAAGATGATGGCGCTGACGGGCACACCCGCTGGATTTTCCCATTCCGGATCGATGCCCGGACACTGTGCGGCGGGGGCAGTGAAACGGCTGTTGGGATGCGCCGCCGGACGGCCACAGCCTGGGGTCCAGTCCTGCCCCTGCCAGTCGATGAGGTGTGCCGGAGGGGAATCGGTAAGCCCCTCCCACCAGACGTCGCCGTCATCCGTCAGGGCGACATTCGTGAAGATCGTATTGCGGGAAATGGTGGCGATGGCCGTTGGATTGGACTTCGGGGAGGTGCCGGGAGCGACACCAAAAAAACCGGTCTCCGGATTGATGGCCCGCAGCCGGCCCTCGGCATCCGCCCAGAGCCACGCGATGTCATCGCCGACAAGGGTGGTGCGCCAGCCCCTTTCGCGGTAGCTCTCCGGCGGCACCAGCATGGCGAGATTCGTTTTTCCGCAGGCACTGGGAAATGCGCCGCATACGTAGCTGCTGCGGCCGTCCGGTGCATGAATGCCCAGGATCAGCATGTGCTCCGCCATCCAGCCCTCTTCCCGTGCCAGCCAACTGCCGATGCGCAGGGCCAGGCATTTTTTTCCCAGCAGAGCGTTGCCGCCGTAACCGCTGCCGTAGCTCCACACGGACGGCTCCTCCGGAAAATGGACGATGTATTTGTCTGCATTGCACGGCCACGGCACATCCGTCTGGCCGGGCTCCAGCGGCGCTCCCACGCTGTGCAAGCAGGGCACGAAACGTCCGTCTGCGCCGAGCTTTTCCCACACCGCCGCACCCATGCGGGCCATGATGCGCATATTCACCACCGCATAGGGGGAATCGGTAAGTTGCACCCCCACCAGCGCCAGCGGGGAATCCAGAGGACCCATGCAAAACGGGACCACATACAGCGTGCGCCCCCGCATGGCTCCGCGAAATTTTTCGGTCAGCAGGGCCTTCATCGCCACGGGAGCCCGCCAGTTGTTCGTGGGACCCGCCTGAGCCTGCCGCCGCGTGCAGATAAACGTGCGGTCCTCCACGCGGGCCACATCCGACGGAGCAGAGCGGGCCAGATAACAGCCGGGGCGCTTCTCCGGATTCAGCGGGAGAAAAGTGCCGGATGCCACCATGAGATCACA
>DATAIE010000969.1:0-4962 GCA_036262875.1 Verrucomicrobiales bacterium | reverse complement strand
CTTCTTCACACGCGGCTCTACTTCAATCGCCTCGCCCGCAAAACCGCGCTTTTCGTTCCTCCCTCCAGCGGCACGCCCGGCGCGCAGAACTCCGCCTATACCGCCAATGTCGGTCCCGCATACAGCCGCCTTTTCCACTGGCCGGCGGTTCCGGGCACGGGCCAGTCGGCGACTGTGTATGTCACGCCGTCCGACTCCGACGGTCTCGGTGCCCTGACACTTTATTATTCCGTCAATGCCGCTGCCTTCGTCACTGCACCGATGACCGATCCTGACGGCGACGGCGTGTTTACGGGCACCATTCCCGCGCAGAATGCGGGGGCCAAAGTCCAGTTCTACGTTCAGGCGCAGGACAGCACCGGGGCCACTTCCTTTTTCCCCGCGGCGGGTTCCGCCTCGCGCGCGATCATTCCCTGGGGCGATGGTCAGGCGGGCACCGGTCCTGCTCAGAATCTCCGCATCACCATGCTCGCCGCCGACACCACGGCGTTGCACACCCTGACCAATGTCATGAGCGATGATCCCATCGGGGCCACGGTCATTTCACGCGAAAACGAAATGTATTATGATGTAGGGGTCTGGCTCAAGGGCAGCGAACGCGGGCGCTCCCAGGACATCCGCATCGGTTTCAATCTGCGGTTTCCGCCGGACGCGCCCTTCCTCGGCGCTCACCAGCGCGTCGCCATCGACCGCTCGGGCTCGGGCGATGAATTCGGCCAGAAGGAAATTCTGATCAATCACGCCATCGCACGCGCAGGCAATATTCCGGGAACCAATGCCGATCTCATCCGCGTCATCGCGCCCCGGTCGCAAAACACCAGTTCCGCCATGCTCCGGAAGGCTGGCTACAACGAGGAGTTTTTGAACAACCAGTATGCCAACGGCGGCGACGGCACGCTTTTCGAATATGAACTGATCTACACGCCGCTCACCACGAACAATTCATCGGTGGAGGGCTTTAAGATTCCGTATCCCTCGCCGGATTCCATTGCGAATGAATCCGTCAAAAACCTCGGAGCCGACCCCAATCTCTATCGCTGGCATTTCCTCATCAAAAACAACCGCCAGGCGGACGACTATACCAAACTGATGTCCGCTGCGGCCACGCTGGGCCTTGTCGCGGGAGCTCAGTTCCATACAGAAACCCGCGCCAAACTTGACGTGGATCAATTCCTCCGTTCGTTTGCGGTGCAGACCCTGTTTGGCGTTGCCGATTCCTACGCCACGGGCGGCCTCGGCCACAATACGATGTTCTATTTCCGTCCGGAGGATAACCGGATGCTCCTCTTTCCCCACGATCTCGATGTCGTTTTCAATCTCGGGGCCACCTCCACCATCACGCCGGCTTCGGACCTCGTGGACCTCATCACCGATCCCGCGAACAAGCGCGCCTATTACGGGCATATTCTCGACATCATCAGCAAAACGTTCAACACCTCCTATCTTACGCCCTGGGCCACTCACTATCAGACGTATTTGTCAGGACAGAATCTGAGCCAGTATCTCTCCTACATCAATACGCGGGCCTCCTCGGCTCAGAGTCAGATCAGCTCGGCGGTGCCCAGTGTGGCCTTCGCCATCACCACGCCGGGGCCGCTCGTCGTGGCCGGGAGCACGGCGACGCTCACCGGGAGCGGGTGGGTCGATATCCGCGGCATTCGCATTGCGGGAAATGCGCAGTTCCTTCCCGTCACCTGGCTTACTCCCAGCACCTGGCAGGTGAGTATCCCCGTCTCGCCGGATCAAACCACCGTCACCCTTCAGGCAGTCAGCTTTTCCGGTACGGTAACAGGCACCGCCAGCCTGGCCGTGGACAATACCACCAGCATCGCTCCCGCCGCGGCGGGAAATCTGGTCGTCTCGGAAATCATGTATCATCCCGCCGATCTCACTCCCGCCGAGATCACCGCGGGCTTCACCGATGCGGATCAGTTCGAATACGTGGAACTGATGAACATCAGCGCCTTCACGGTCAATCTGACGGGCGTCCGCTTCACAGCGGGGATCGAGTATGATATCGCGTCAGGCACTCAACTGGCACCCGGCGCGCGGCTGGTCATCGCCCGCGACCGCGCGGCGTTTCTTTCCCGCTATCCCGGCGCATCCGCCAGTCTCGCTGCCGGGGCTTTTCTCAATGGCACCGCCCTCGACAACAGCGGCGAGCATCTTCAACTCCTCGATGCAGGCGGGGGCATCATCAAGGACTTCACCTATGACGACCGCTTCCCGTGGCCCGAAGCCGCCGACGGCGACGGGGGGAGCCTGGTGCTGATCGCTCCCCTCACCAATCCGGACCATACGCTTCCCGCCAACTGGCGGTCCAGTGCCGCTCCCGGAGGAAATCCCGGTGTCTCCGATGCCTCGCTCTTTTCCGGCGATCCCGCGGCGGATGCCGACAGCGATGGTCTCCGGGCCTTTTTCGAATACGCCATCGGCACCAGCGACAGCGTTCCGAATCCCGCCTCTGCCACCGCCGATGCCGCCGGGCTCTCCGCGGCCATCGATGCCGATGGTTTCCTGACTCTCTCGGCGACCCGCAATCTGGCGGCGGATGATGTCCTCTACGAGCCGCAACTCTCCCTCGATTTCACCGCCTGGAATGCCGCCGCCTTCACACAGGTCGCCGAAGGTCCCCTCGGACCCGGGCTCTCCACCCTGACATGGCGGTCCGTCCAGCCCGTGCCGGCCCGCGTCTTTGCCCGGCTCAACGTCCGCGCCCGCTGAGCGTCTCCGCCCTCACAGGTCACGGGTTGCACCCGCGGAGGGCCGCTGCTAAGCAAACTCATCTATGGGTTTTGTATATCGTGTCTGCCGCAATCTTTCCCGCGCTCTCGCTGAGGCCGCGCTCGACTACCGGGTGGTCAATGAAGAGAGGCTGATCGAAGAGGGCGGCGTCCTGCTCTGCTGCAACCACGAGAGTTATCTCGATCCTCCTCTCGCCGGTGTGGCCTACAAAGGGCCGGTCCATTACCTTGCGCGGAAGTCCCTGCTTTCCAATCCCGTTTCGCGCTGGCTCTTTCCGCGGCTTCATGTGGTGCCGATCGATCAGGACAACGCGGGATTCGCGGGACTAAAAACGATCATCAAAGTGCTCAAGGAGGGAAACCGGGTGCTCATTTTCCCGGAGGGCTCCCGTTCCCCGGACGGAAAGCTGCAGCCCGCGGAGCCGGGCACCGGGCTCGTAGTGGCAAAGGCGCGGGTGCCCGTGATGCCCATGCGCATCTTCGGATCTCACGAGGCGCTGCCGGTGGGATCGGGCAAATTCAGGCCCACCACGGTGACCGTCGTCATTGGCGAGCCGATGCGCTTTGACCGCGAAAAACTGCCGGAGGGCAAGGACGGCTACCAGCAAATCAGCAATCGCATCATGGCGGCCATCGCGGCCCTGGAATGCCCGCCGGACCGCATCCCGCAGCCGCGTTGAATTTCCCCATGCATCTCAGCATCGTCATCCCCGCCTTCAATGAAGAGAAACTGCTGCCCGCCACGCTGGCCGCAGTGACGGAGGCAGCGGAGGCTTTGACCGAAAAGGGAATCACGCATTCCCTCATCGTCTGCGACAACAACTCGACTGACCGCACCGCGGAGATCGCCCGTGCCCACGGCGCGCAGACCATTTTCGAGCCGGTGAATCACATCAGCCGATCCCGGAATACGGGGGCCACTCTTGCGACCGGGGACTGGATCCTCTTTCTGGACGCCGACAGCCAGCCGTCCCGCGCTCTCTTCACGGATCTGGCGAAAGCGCTCGCGGATGAAAGCATTCTGTTCGGAGGCTGTCAGTTGACGCTGGATGAACCGCACCGCATGGCCGGTCTGCTGATCGGGCTGTGGCACCGTCTGGCGAAATGGAAGCGCTGGGCGGCGGGTTCGTTCCTCTTTGTGCGGCGCGAGGCGTTCCTGGCCAGCGGCGGATTCAGCACGCAACTCTACGCCAGCGAGGAGATCGATCTCAGCAAACGGCTCGGCCTGATCGCGAAGGCCCAAAGGAAGCGCTTCGTTTTTCTGACCACGCACCCGCTCGTCACCTCCGCCCGCAAGTTCCGCTTTCACAGCAACTGGTGGCACTTCCGCTTCATCGTCCGCACGTTCTTTTGCGGCACCCGCAATCTGCGCCGCCGCGAAAGCTGCGGTCTGTGGTACGACGGCCAGCGCTAACCTTTTCTCCATTCACATGCATCCCTCCTCCTTCTTTCGCTTCTGTCCCTCCTGCGGCACGGCCCGCGAGCCCTCCACCACTCCGCCCATTGCCTGCAATGCGTGCGGGTTCACCCTGTATATGAACACCACCTGCGCCACGGCCGCCTTTCTTGTCAGGCCGGACGGCAAGGCGCTCTTCATCCGGCGAGGCAAGGAACCGGCGAAGGGCAAGCTGGCCATTCCCGGCGGGTTCATCGATGAAGGCGAATCCGCCGAAGACGGCCTGCGCCGGGAATTCCGCGAAGAGGTGGGCATTGATCCCACGGGCCTGAAATACCTTTGCTCCCACGTCAATTCCTATCACTACAAGAACGTCACCTATCCCGTGCTCGATTTCTTCTATACAGCGCGCGCCACCGGTGAGGAAAAGGCGGAGGCTCTCGATGCCGTGGCCGACTTCTGCTGGCTCGATCCTCGGGAAGTCGATCCCGCGGAAATGGCGTTTCCCTCGATGACCTACGCGCTGAAGCAGTATTTGGCAGAGACGGCGCCCGCCTGAAACGCTGATGTCGATCGAAGAACGCGAACGCCGAACCTTCCAGCTTGAGAAGTTGAGGGCTGTCGGCACCGGCGTCCTCGAAACGGCGGGAGCCACGTTCCTCATCCTCATCGCCGAGCGCTGGTTTGCCGCCGGACCCACGGCAAAGTCCCTTCTGCTCGCCAGCGGCAGCCTCGGCCTGCTCCTGACCCCGCTGGTGCTGATGTGGGCCGCCAAACAAACGGGCGGGGCGGGGAAGTCCGCCTCCAAGCTCTACCTCGTGG
>DATAIE010000968.1:0-6712 GCA_036262875.1 Verrucomicrobiales bacterium | reverse complement strand
GGGCGCGCTGGCCATCCCCGCCACCGATGATGGTCTTCCCGGGGCCGGACCGATCCGGCGTTACGATTGGTTCCAAAAGCTGTGGCTGGAAAAGCGTGGAGCGTGGGCGCAACAAGTTCAAAAAGACAAAGGCTCGGTGGTCTTCCTCGGTGATTCCATCACGCAGGGATGGGGCGATGATTTTGGCGGAAGTTTCGCCGGCATGAAAGCCGCCAATCGCGGAATCAGCGGCGATACCACGCGCGGGATGCTGCTCCGCTTGAAGGAGGATGTCCTTTCTCTCCAGCCCGCTGCCGTGGTGATGCTGATGGGAACGAACGATCTCGAAGAAAAGGCCTCTCCTGAAACCATCGCGGCCAATCTCAAACTCATCCTGGCCGCTCTCCACGCGCACGACGCGAAAATGCCCGTCATTCTCTGTCAAGTGTTCCCCAGCTCGGCCTCCAAATCCCGCCCGGCGGAACAGATCAAAAAGATCAATGCCCTCTATGCCGCCGCCGTGAAGGGGAACGCCCAGGTGACCTTCATTGAGACGTGGCCGCTGTTTGCCAACGCCCAGGGCGACGCAAAACCTGACGAATTTCCCGATGTCCTCCACCCCAACAAAGCGGGATATACCAAATGGGCGTCCGCTCTCCGCCCCGTCCTGGCGACTCTGGGTTTTCTGGAGACCGCTCCTGATGAATTCAAACTCGAGCCGGGATACGTCAGCCTTTTCAATGGCAGGGATCTCACCGGCTGGGGTTTTACCGGTAAGGACTCCTCACGCGAAACCTTTGACGGAAAGACGGCGAGCAGCGACGGACGCTACATTGCGAAGAACGGTCGCCTCGTCGTGACGACGCCGCCGGAGGGAAGCAAAATCGCCGCGCTCTGGACCACCCGCGAATTTCCCAAAGACTTCGTGCTGAAGCTGGAGTTCCGCGCCACGCCCAATGCGGACAGCGGAGTCTTTATCCGCAAGCCGCAGCTCCAGTGCCGGGACTACGCGCTCGCCGGCCCCTGGAAGGATCTGCCGCACTATAAGCCGCAGGACTGGAATGAAATGATCGTCACCGTGAAAGACAACGTCGCGCACTGCACCTGCAATGGTGACGTGCTCGATGCCGCCTTTAAACTGCCGGCCACCGGCCCCGTGGGCCTCGAAGGGGATCGCGGGCAGATGGAATACCGCCGCATCCGGGTGCAGGAGGCTCCCTGACTAACCACTCACGCCGGGAGCAGCGACCTCACCTTTTCCGCGGCCTTCACAAACTGGCCGGCGGCCTCGTCGATTTCCGCCCGCGTCGTAAAACGGGACAGGGACACGCGGAGGGTCTGCGCCGCCTGTTCACGCGTCAGCCCCATCGCGGCGAGAACGTGAGACACGTGGTGCGAGCCCGTGTGGCAGGCACTGCCGGCACTTACGCAAATGCCCGCGCGGTCGAGCAGGACCATCATCGCGGCGGACTCCACGCCATCGATCCGCAGGCTGCTGGTATTGGGCGTGCGCAGGGTCCGGTGCCCATTGAAGTGAACTCCCGGCACGCGGCTTTCCAGTTGCTGTTCAAAGTGATCGCGCAGCGCGCCGATGCCGTCGTCCCCGCTTTCCATATGGAGCCGGGCCAGTTCCGCCGCCGCCCCAAGGGCCACAATGGAAGCGACATTTTCCGTGCCGGCACGGCGGCTGTTTTCCTGCCCTCCTCCCAGCATCCACGGCTGGAACGCCACACGGTGATTCACATAGAGCACGCCCACTCCCTTGGGCGCATGAAACTTGTGACCGGAAAGCGCCAGGTAGTGAACATTCCCGCCGCGAAGCCTGACCGGAATTTTGCCGCCCGCCTGAACGGCGTCCGTATGGAAAAGGATGCCCGCCTTTTCAGTGAGGGCCGCCGCTTCCGCCACGGGACCGAGCACACCCGTTTCGTTATTCCCCCACATCAGTGAAACGATGGCCGTACGGCCGGGACGCAGGGCGGCCTCCAGTTCTTCAAGGCGGGGCAGGCCCTCCGCGGACACACCAAGACGGGTGATTTCATATCCGCGGTGCTTCTCCAGAAAAGCGCAGTAGTTAAGCACCGCGTCGTGCTCCGTGGCGCACGTAATGATATGCCGGCGGTCAGGGTAAAGCTGCGTGGCGGAGAAAATCGCCGCATTGTCCGCCTCGGTGCCCCCGCTGGTGAAGACGATTTCCTCCGGCGAGCAGTCGAGGAGGGACGCGACCTGTTCGCGGGCGCGGGTCAGCGCCTTTCGCACCGGCTGGGACGCCCCGTAGCCGCTGGAGGGATTGGCAAAATGCCCCTGCAAAAACGGCAGCATGGCTTCCAGCACCGCAGGATCGAGCGGAGTGGTCGCGTTGTTGTCTAAGTAGATCATCCCGGTGTAAAACAAACGCCTCACACCGGACCGCGCAATGCCAATCCCGCCGCAGACAAAGCGGCAATACGGTTGAGCGCCAAAATTCAACTGTGCTATAGAACCCCTTCATGAACCGCCGCCCGATCCCCCCTGCCCTCTCCGCAGTCATTGCAGCTTCCCTTCTTTTCTTTCCGGGATGCAAATCCTCTGACAGCAAAACGGACGCGGCGGGCAGCGAAACGGACAAGGACAAGGCGAAACGAACGGCTGCGGAGGCCCCCTTCTACGCCGAGTGTGCGAAGCTCGGGGAAACCGGCGGCACTGTCTCCGGCCGCGACGGCTGGCTCTTCTCCGGTGCGGAACTCCTGCAGCTCAGCCGCATCAGCAACACCCGCGCGGCAGTGGGCAGTATTGCCGACTATGCGCAGCAGCTCCGCAGTCAGAACATCGACCTCGTCCTCGTGCCGGTGCCGCCCAAAGCACTGATCTATCCGGACATGATTTCACGCGGCGCGAAGGTGCCCATGAAATCCCGCCGCCCGGCGCGAATGGACTCGCTGCTGAAGGCAGCCATGGACGAATTGGCAGCGAAAAATATCCGCGTGGTCGATTTGACCCCCGCATTGATCGCACACCGGGACGACAAGGAGGGAACCGCGTTCCCCCGCACCAGTGTCACCTGGTCTCCGTACGGCGTGAAGATCGCGACAAAGGAAATCGCCGACGCCGTCCGTGCGACGCGGGCCGGAAAGAACGCGGGCTCCATTACCGGCATCTCCACGGAATCCGAGATGATCAATTTCATCGGAGGTCTGGCCATCGGGGCGGAGGACAACGCAAAACCGGAAGCGATCCGCACAAACAAGATCGGACGGATCACGGGGGACAAGGTCCGGTCGCTCTCTTTTAACACCAGCGGAGGCAGCGTCCTTCTGATGGGAGACGGCAACGTCCTTGCGTGGCGGGAAGCAAACAATCCCACCGGGTCCAGCGGCGCCTTTTGCAGTCTCGCAGATCAACTGTCAGCAGAGCTTCAGTTGATTCCGGATGTTCTCGCCACCACGAACGATGGCCGCAACTCCCCGCGTCTCCGCATCCTGCGCGAGCGCACCGGCGGTCACGGCATGCTCGAAAGCACCCGTGCCGTCGTCTGGGTCTTCAGTGCTCTGGACCTCACCGCCCCCAACTGGCAGCGTGTGCCCCTGCAGCTTCAATACAGCGAAGGCGCGCCGGATTTGAAATTGAGATAGGCACCGCCTCAGGGGGCCAGTCTTTTCATCAGTCGCGCCTCCACCGCCCTTTGCTGCCCCATCGCCGCGGAGTCGTCAGGAGGAGGAAGCTCCCGCAGGCGGGCGATCTCTGTGAGGGTTTCGCCGGGATGACCGGTTTTTTCCAGTGCCAGCGTTCGGAGTTCCAGCAGGGAGGACCACGCGCTGGAGCGTGAAGGCTTCTCTTTGGCGAGCGCGGTGGTGACGCGCGTCAATACTCCGGGCCAGTCTCCTGTCGCCTCCCGGGCTCTGCCAAAGGCAACCACCAGCCACGGATTGTCAGGATGAGCACGGACAAATGACTCCTCCAGCTTCAGAAACTCCGCCGCCGTGGCCCCTTCACAGGCGATGTACTCCTCGTAAGGAGAAGGGCCGGGGCCGCCTCCCAGCGGATTCACGACCAGCACTTTAAAGAGGGTCTGAAGACGCTGGGACTTCTCCGCCGGAGAGCCGGTCAGCTCCGCGGCACTCAGGTATTCAGGTAAAATTCCTCCAGCCGACCGGTTATTGAGGCGATCCCGGAAGAACAGGCGGTCCGCCTCCGGAAGTGCGGCATGCCATGACGTCAGTTCCTCCATCCGCCCGGCCAGCCCGTGAAGCGCGATGCCAAAACGGAGAACATCCGGCCACGTGTTTTCCCACCGCCGGCCCCCCGGATCGATCATACAACGGCGCCAGGCCGCGCAGATTTCCTTTTGGTTGTCTGCCGTCGTTTGGGGCCAGGTTTTCAGAACTGCGGCGGCAGCAGCACGCAGGATACGGCTGGCCCGGTAATAATAATCACTGCTGTCGTCCTCCTCAGCCAGACGTACTTCGCGGAGGGCGGAAAGCAGAGGCCCGGGGTTCGCCTGCGTCAGCGCGCGTCCCGTCAGATGCTCGTGAAAGCTCTCGTAACGCCCTTCGGCATCGTCCTCCAGGAGCGGTGCCTCGTGCAGGCTCACACGGGCAGCCGCAGCAGTCACGGCAGGCCACAGCGCGTCCGGGACTTCATCCGTGTCGATCAATGCTGCGAGCACCCGGTCTTTCACCTCCGGGCTGCGCCAGTTCATGGAAAGGAATTGCCGGACCAGCTCGGCCTGCCGCTCCGCGCGGGGGCGCAGACCAGGCTGCGGCGGATCCCCGTCATTCAGACGATCCAGCGTGACGGCGGCTTCAAAGCGAAGTTCCGGATCGGCCACCCCTGACAGTACCCCGGGCAGGCGGGACTGAAGCGGTGCATCAAAAACAGCGAGGGGCGACGTGGTGTACCGTTCGTGCAATGCCGCCGGCTTTTTGTTTAACGCCTCCGCCAAACGTTTCGATTCCCCCTCCCGGGCCAGAACACTCAGCGCACCGAGGCCGGGAAACTCGATGTCCAGATCGAACAACCGGTCGACCGTGGCCTGGTCTCCCGCCTTGAGCGCAAAATGGACGAGCGCGGTGAGGCCGTCTGAAAGGTCGTTTTCATTATCCCGCAAACGGGGCAGTGTGGTGAGGGAAAGAAGGGATTTCATGAGTTCCCTGTCCATGGCGGCAGGCGGAACCCGTGCGAGAACGGCGAAAACCCTCGCCTCCGTGGAGGGCCATACCAGCGAATGCGCGGCAAGGGCCTCCCGCAGCAGCCGTCCGGTCTCCAGCAACAGGGGAGGCTCCAGCGCCATGCTGGCATCCGTCAGCGAAATGGCCATGGGAAGGCGCAGCCGCAGGGGTAGCGACGAATCCCGCAGAACCGCGAGGAAATGCCGTTGGTCCGGAGGCATTTCCTCCTCCCGCACTGTTCCCCGGGCGTGGGTTCCGGGCTTGTCCCACTGCCATTCCTGCGCCGCCTTCCACGTGCGAAACGCCATTTCCGTTTCCTCCACCAGCTCCCTCCAGGGAAACCGGGAGCCGTTCTCCGCCAGCCACTGGAGACCGGCGGCACAATCCTGCGGCGCCAGGGTGCTGTGAAGCAGCCACACCGCCACCAGCCTCGCTTCTCCTGGCTGTAAAACCGGTCCCAGCAACTGAAGGAACGACTCCAGTTGATCCCCGATGGAATCCATTCCCCTCAACAGCAGCAATCCTCCGGCGTTCCGGGAAATCATATCGAAGGATTGAGGATCGGCACCCGATTGCCGCAGCCCCTCCAGGAGCATGCCGACCATATTCCCGATAACCTCACGCGTAAGGTCTCCCCCCCGCGTATCTCCCAGCATCTCGATCACAGAGGCAACCACTCCGGATCCTTCCGCACGGGCGCGAAAAGTCTCCTCCACCCGGCAGGCCCTCCGCACCACTTCGCGGGAACGCGGATCGTTCGCCGCCGCCATTATCCAAAGCAGCCCGTTCGTCAACTCGACCAAACTTCCGGCATCCGTGATCGACCCGCCGTCCACCTCCTTCAAAAAGTGTTCGACGGATTGATCCATTTCCGTTTTTTCTTTGGCGCGGGGCTCTTTCGACAGCCATTCGTAAAACGCCTTTCCCTCCGCCGTTAGCGTCACACGATCCACAGAAGCGTCCATGGACGTGTAGATCGAACCCTTGATATCGCGGAGGTCCCCGATGACCCGCCGGCGGTGAGGCTCCGGCAGCGCCTCGATGCGGTCCCGCCATGCGGCCATCGCGTTGCACATTCGCA
Organism: Verrucomicrobiales bacterium; assembly: GCA_036262875.1. Lineage (GTDB taxonomy): Bacteria > Verrucomicrobiota > Verrucomicrobiia > Verrucomicrobiales > V1-33 > V1-33. The sequence continues at coordinate 505 of DATAIE010000968.1, read as the reverse complement.
CATAGGCACACTCCCCCCGGAGCAGGAGCAGCAGTTGTCTGCCAAAGCTGAGTTTGGCCCGGTCCCCTCCAAAGCCCAATGCCTCGAGTTCCTCCGGCGACAGCGGCGTCAAAGCGGCGGCTACACCGGTCACCAGATTTCCGGCGCCGAAAAATCCAGTCAGGTCCTCCGACAGCGGCAATGAATCGAGATAGGCCCGGGCCGCCGCGAAATCACGTTTTCCCAGAAGAATCAGGAATTGCCGGCTGATGGTGGAATGTCTTTCGGCCCCCCGGTCTCCCCCGAAGTACTCCGGACGGCCCGACCCGGAGAACAATTCCGGAATCTCCTCCATCCCCGTGAAGGGGACGATTTCGTCACGGACATAGCGCATGCCAAAGCTGATCCAGTGTTCGCTGTCGAGCAGACGTCCGAGCACCTGACGCAGATGCCCCGGATTCAGGTCACTGTGTTCCGGTTTGAAAAGCGCAGCGCGTTCTTTTTCGGGTCCTGCCAGGGAATTGAG
>DATAIE010000967.1:0-4269 GCA_036262875.1 Verrucomicrobiales bacterium | reverse complement strand
CAAATTTGCCCGCGCGAAAGTACCGCCGCTCGCGCGCCTCCTGATCCTGCTCATGCCACTCATGGAATTTCATCCCCCATCCGTGGATGGAAATCCGCATGCTGCAAAACGAAAGTGTGCCGGTCTTTCAATCCTCTTGTTTCGTTTTTGATGCAGGCGAACCTTTGCAAGCCACAGCCCGCTGTGGAAACATTTCCCATGCCCCCCCTCCCGCAAAAAGTCGCCGCGGTCTGCTGCCGCCCGGTTCTCAACGGCAATGTCATGTTTCTCCTCGTTCGCAGTCGCGGGGGGAATCGCTGGACCTTTCCCAAGGGTACCGTGGAGCCCGGCGAAAGCCTTTCCGCCACGGCCGCCCGGGAGGCGATGGAGGAAGCCGGCGTCACAGGCACGGTCGATCCCGCACCGCTCGGGACCTACCGGAAGGTGGTGCCCGCCCGGAGATTTGTGGAAAGCGGCGACGACGAAGAAGTAACCGCTCTGCTCTTCCTCTATTCGGGTGCCCGCAGCACCGGCGAACCCGGACGCCGCCCTACCTGGTTTCTGCATGAGCGTGCCGCGATGGCCTTCCGGAGCAACCCGGATGACCCTATTTACCGGGAACAGCTTTGCGCGATCCTGGATGCGGCGAAAGCGCGTCTCTATCCCACGTCTGCCGCTCAAGCGGTAAGTCAGCCCGTTCAGGACGGCCTGGTATAGGATACCGGAAGAGGCATTGCACGGGGGCGAACTCTGGGGTAAAAGCGCGGTCCCCCTGCACCCTATGAATACCCTGACCGCACCCGCACCGGACGGCGTGACCTCCAACTGGAGGATTGCGTTTTTGCATCATGCTGCCGCGTGGGGGGCTGCGCTCTGTGCACTCACGCCGCTGATCTACGGCTGGAAGTGGGAGTTTTGGGGACAGGTGGTTCCCGCGCGCATCTGGCCGGGACATTTGCTCATCGATTCGCTGGAAATCGTGGCCTTTACTCTGGCGGGGCTGGTAGTGGGAGGCTGGTGGTGGTGGTCTGCCGGATGGCAGCGCGGCAGGGCGGGGACTGCGGGGGCCATCGGCATTCTGATGTGGGGCACGCTGTCTATCCTCGGAATCATGCCGCGTCCGGCGGTAGAGTTCGTTGTGGGAGGCTGGGTTCTGTGGGGAGCCATCTCCTTCTCTGTCTCACGCCGGCGACGGGATACCCGCATAGGAGCTTTTCTCAAACAGCGCCGTCCGTGGAATGCGTTCTTCTTCATCAGCTTCGTATTGCTCAATACGGTGGCCGATGTCCTCCTTGTAGGCTCCGCCCCTCCCGGATGGCTGGCGACGCTGAGCTTCGCCGCGGCAAGACTGCTGACGCACATCGTCCTGGCCTCCATCCTGTGGATGCTGCTTTCACTTTGTTCCCGGTGGCTGCCAAAGGGATCGGAATGGGTGGGATGGGGAGCCGTTATGTTCGCGCCCCTCGTGGTGTCGGTGGATATCTTCCTGCGCATGATGTGGACGAAGGGCGTCTACCTGCTTTGCACCGAACTCGAAAACGGTGGCAAATTCGATCTTCTCAAGGTCGTGGAGGGAGGCGGCGGGGTGATGACCGGGTGGCAGTGGGTTCAGGTGGGCGTCTGCATCACCATCGCCCCGGCATGGTATCTCCTCACGCGCTACTGGTCAGGTGTGAAAGGCATGCGATCGAGCACCCTGCGGTTTGGCGGCATCGCGTTGACGGCATGGTTTTCGCTCATGGCGATCCAGGCCGTGGAAGCCGGATGCAAATCCTCCCGCTGGCGTCTTTGGGAAAGCCGGGTGTGTTCCGTGCAGCTCACTCCGTTCTCCCCTCCCCCGGGACTCGCTACGTTTAAGGTGGCACCCTCCGATCCGGTTCTGCCCGGTCCTGGCAGCTACTCCCGTAAGCCGGACATCTATCTCTTCATCGTGGAAAGCATGCGGGTGGACTCCATCGCTCCGCAGCACGCGCCGTTTCTCTCGCGATGGAAAGCGGAGGAGTGTCAGGAAATTGCGGAGACCCGCTCGGCTGCCAATGCCACGCACCTTTCATGGTTTTCCATTCTTCACGGACGCCTGCCCTATTATGAAGAAAGAATGCGGGTCGTGGAGCAGGCGGCACCCGTCCTCGGCATGCTGCACGATGCCGGCTATCGCATGGAAGCGCGCACCGCCGGAAATCTCGACTACTGCAACATGCTCAAGGCCAACTTTGGCGACGGCAAACTCATGGAGGTGCTCGATCACGTGCCCCAGACTCATCCGGAATACGGCATGGCCATGGGCGAACGCGAGGAACTGGTGTGGAAGCGTTTTCGCGAATCCGTCAGCAAATCAAAAATCGGCGGTGCTTTCCGAATCGCCGCCCTCGACTGCCCCCACTATCCCTATAAATGGAATGAAAAGTGGACGCCGCCCTACAGCGACTTTGAAAAGGACCCGCTCTTCCCTGTTCGTCCGTCACCGGAGGAAGTCGAGCGCATCCGCCGCCGTTATTTCAACTCCATCGGCTGGGCGGATCACGTGGTGGGCGAATTCATCACCTTCCTGAAAGAGTCGGGACGTTATGATTCCTCCATGATCATTCTGACCGGAGACCATGGCGAGGAATTCAAGGAGCACGGAAGCTGGTTTCACTGCTCCGCTTTGAATGATCAGCAAACACGCGTGCCGATCCTGATCAAATGGCCAAAGGAAATGGGACGCGGTCCGGCGCTCAAAGACGCCAGCCACCTCGATATCGTGCCCACCGTCCTGGATGTCGCAGGCTTCCCTGAGACCGCATGGCAGGGAATGCCCGGTCGTTCCCTCTACCGGAAAAAAGAGGCGACCTCCATTCTCAATACCTGCTACGCCGGGCAAAACGGCGAGACCATGCTGTGGCGCCGCGACGGCTGGGAGGCTGCTTTCTCATGGTCCAAAACCTGGGAACTCCGCCCCCCGGACCGCATGTGGCTGGAGCGCATCCAGGGCCCCAACGGCCCCGTGGACTGCAAAGATCCCGCCGCCTATGAAGCCGAACTGCGGCGCATCTTCCCGGATGCGTTCTCCCGCGTCTTCAACTCCTGCGAACGGGAAACGGACTGATCGCCTGCGGCGAAAGCTCCAAGCACCAAACTTCAAAGGAAGCGTCGCGGCGTCTCCGGTTTTCTCTTTAAAGACGTGGCGGCAGATATCGGGTGATTGGGGCTTGATGTTTGGTGCTTGGAGCTTTCGCCGAAGGCGACCGCTTTTCGCCGCAGGCGAACTTTGTCGTTTGACCATCCCTCCTCCCGGCGTCCTGTGCGACATGTTATGTCCGCGCTGAATTCGCAAGCCCGCCTCAATCGATGGGTCGCCCTGCTGGGTGTGACGGCGCTGATTCTGTATTTGTCATGGAAGGTGCTGGAGCCGTTTGTGGAGGTGCTTATTCTGGGGATCGCGCTGACGATTATTTTTCAGCCGCTGCACAAACGATTCGTGCGCTGGACGGGCGGAAACCGGTGGGCGGCGGTGCTTTCCACCCTCGTCACGCTCATCGTCATCCTGGTGCCGGTGACGTTCGTGACGCTCACGGTGATCCACGAGTTGCCGCGGGTCTCGCAGACGGTGCAGGATGGTGTGACAGCCCTTCAGGAAAAGTGGAAAGCCGCGGCCGGAAGCGGAAGCTGGCTGGCCGATCTGCGGGAGCGCTGGAAGCTGGATGATGCGTTTTCACCGGAGGATATGAAACAATACACTGCCAGCGCGCGGGACTTTCTCGTGCCAAAGGCGGTGGCGCTGGCGGGCGGAGTGCTTCAGTTTCTCCTCGGATTCGTGCTGCTGCTGTTTGTCCTCTTCTTCCTGTTCCGGGACGGACAGAAACTGGGCGCGCGGTTCGTCGATTTCCTTCCCATGGCACGGGATCAGGCGCTGGTTCTCGTGAAGCGCACGGAGGAGGTGCTGGCAGCCTGCGTCTATGGCGTCATCATGGTGGCCGCGGTACAAGGCACCCTGGGAGGTATTACATTCTGGCTGCTGGGCCTGCCCTCGCCTGTGACGTGGGGTCTGGTGATGACGCTGCTCTGTACGCTGCCCATCGTGGGCGCATGGCTCGTGTGGGTGCCGGCAGCGATCGGACTCGCCATGTCCGGCGACTACACGAAGGCCGTTATTCTCGCCATCGTGGGCCAGTTTGTCATCAGCAGTATCGACAACATCCTGCGGCCCGTCCTTGTGGGCCAGAGGGCCAAACTGCATGAACTCGTGATTTTTTTCTCCGTCCTTGGGGGATTGAAGTATTTCGGTCTGTTGGGTATTCTGCTCGGACC